>JBNNDZ010000032.1:0-4062 GCA_050285865.1 Puniceicoccales bacterium | reverse complement strand
GCCACATCCACCTGTCCACGCTGATAATCAAAGAGAAACTGACGCACGGCTGGAATCGCTGCATACTGGGAAACGTGCGTGTTCACGGCCTCACTGCGGAGCTCTTCCGGGGCGGGAATCGCGCCACCCAAGGAAATCCGTGCCGTGCGGCCTTCCAACGCGGTCACCAGCGGAATTTGCCCAAGGCGGGACTCTACAGCGGACTCATCCCCCGCCGGTACTCCCTCGCGCAACAGGGCAAACGTAACCGCCCGGTAATGCGAGCCGGTATCCACATGCAAAAGGCCCAGCCGCTCGGCGACCTGGCGCGAAGTGGATGATTTGCAGCTGGCGGCTCCGCCATCGACTGCAATGATTATAAAGTCCCCCTTCATGGTTACAAACAGCAATCGAACACGTTGCACCGCCGGGCGCCACCCCAAAAGTATTGCGGGCGCGCATTGGCTGCCTATGACACGCTACAACCAAGTCATGCGCGTAGGCACCCACTTCCCCGCATTGCAGATTCGGAGCAGCGCCTGCGATTAGTTTGCTTTCTCGTAATTCCAGAACATCGCGGCAGCTTCAGTGCGGCGAGAAACCTCCAGCTTCTTCATCACATTGCTGAAGTAGTTCTTCACCGTCTTCTCACTGAGCTCCAAGGCATCGGCAACCTGCTTGTTCGACTGCCCCTTAGCAACTTGCACGAGGACGCGGCGCTCTTGCTTACTAAGGGTTTCGATCAAACGCCGGGGCGTGCTTTCACTCTCATTCCGAATCATACTGACAACATGGTCCGTCAACGAAGGATCCAGCGCCATGCGACCTGCTGCGACTTCCCGCAAAGCGTTAAGCAACTGCTCAGCCGTCGCCGTCTTTTCGAGATAGCCATCCACACCGAGTGAAAATGCATCCAGCATGCACTGGGAATCATTGCACGAGGACAAAACCACGATACGGACCCGCGGGTTGGCTTTCCGCAATTCACGGCAAAGATCAATACCTCCACCATCGGGAAGCATCAAATCTGTAAGCACCAGATCCGGCTTGTGCTCATTATACAAAGCCACGGCTTCGCATCGATCAGCAGTTTCAGCGATGATGGAGAAATTAGAATCCTGCTGCACTACAGTGCGTACACCGATAGCAAGCAGTTCGATAGGCTCCACCAGTAGTATTCGATTGGGGGAATTATACGACATGGGGTGAAAGCCCGTTACCTTGAACGAACCGTCACCAAAATGCCACACATTTCTACCCCTAAAATTAGGTAATTCCCTCCACCTAAAATCAGGTCATGGCTTCGCCAGCCTCATAGGCATTGATCCAATCGCGGCTCCAAGAGTCGAAATCACCTGTCTCAATGTGCGCCCGCGCCTGGGCCATTAAATCGAGGAAAAAATGAATGTTATGCAGGCTCAACAAGGTGTGCGCGAGCAGTTCATTCGCCATGACAAGGTGTCGAAGGTAAGACCGCGAAAATGTCCGGCAGGTGTAATTGTCCAATCCATCCACGATCGGACTTTCGTCCTTGCGGAAACGCTCATTACGCAGGTTGAGCGTGCCGTGTGGAGTGAAAACATTCGCGTGGCGGGCAAGCCGGGTCGGCATCACGCAATCAAACATATCTGCGCCAAGAGCGATCATCTTGAGCAATTGTGGCGGCGTGCCCACCCCCATGACGTAACGTGGTTTGTCGGCAGGCAGCTCAGGAATGCTCGCGGCGACTTGACGCAGCATTTCGGGCTCTGGCTCGCCCACGCTCACACCGCCCACCGCATAACCGGGAAAGCCGATGTCGACCAATGCACGTGCGCATTCGCGGCGCTGTTCTTCGTAAACCGAGCCCTGCACGATACCAAACGCGTGATGCCCGGCGTCGAGCCAGCCCTCACCGGCAGCAATGTCTTTAAATTCGCGGGCCCAACGGATCGTGCGTTCCACGGCCTCACGGCAGGCATCCTCCTCGCAGGGGAATGGCGGGCACTCGTCCAGCACCATCGCAATGTCGGTTCCAAGGTTGCGCTGAATGTCAAAACACTCACGCGGGCCGAGGAAGATCTTCGCCCCGTCGAGATGTGATTGAAACGCGATGCCCTTATCCGAAATCTTACGCAGCTTGGCCAGGGAGAACACCTGAAAGCCCCCGCTGTCCGTGAGAATCGGCCGATCCCAGCTCATAAACTTGTGCAGTCCGCCCATTTCGGCGACGAGGTCCGAACCGGGCCGCAGGTTTAAATGATAGGTATTGCCGAGGATAATTTGTGCCCCGGCGTCCTTCAACATGTCGGGCGTTAGAGCCTTCACTGTGGCCTGCGTGCCCACCGGCATAAAAATGGGCGTTTCCACCACGCCATGCCGCGTGAGCAGTCGCCCGCGTCGTGGCCCGTTGGCCTCGCCTTGAAGAAGCTGGAAAGAATCGGTCATTTTGTGTCGAATACAGGCTGGAGCCAGGAGACAGATGGCAGAAGGGAAAGGATTCAAAACCAGATTGCGACCCTTTTCAACCATGTCCATTCGCCGTTTGAAAACGTCCGCCCCGGTAGGCGCACAATCAAGCCGCTTTCACTAGATATAGTAATTTCACTCGGCGATTGACTATTTACGGGACTAGCGGCATTCTCGCCGATTGCAATTATGCTTCTGGTCATCGACAATTTTGATTCCTTCACCTACAACCTCGTCCAGTATTTCGGGCAACTCGGGGTGGAGCAGCGCGTATTCCGCAACGACGAAATCACGCCGGAAGAAGCGGCGGCCCTCAAGCCCGACCGCGTGCTGTTGTCGCCCGGGCCATGTTCGCCCAATGAAGCAGGCGTCTCCATGGCGATGATCGAGGAATTCGCCGGTAAAGTCCCCCTGCTCGGCGTCTGCCTGGGCCATCAGTGCATCGGCCAGTTTTACGGCGGAAACGTTATCCGTGCCAGCCGCCTGATGCACGGCAAAACATCCCCGGTGAAGCACCGCGACTGCGATTTGTTTGCCGGTCTACCGCAGGATTTCCCGGCCACGCGCTACCATTCTCTGCTCGTGGAGAAAGCCACTCTGCCCGACTGCCTCGAAGTCACTGCCTGGGTCGACGATCCCGACTACGCGGAGTCCACCAATGAAATCATGGGCATGCGACACAAGGATCTCCCCGTTTACGGCGTGCAGTTCCACCCGGAATCCTACGCCACGGCCAACGGCATGAAGCTTCTCGAAAATTTCCTCCAGCTCACCAATTGACCTGGATCGCAGTACCCCTCGTAAATTATGCAGTGCCCGAAATGCAGTCACGCTGACACCAAGGTGTTGGACACCCGTTTGGGAAAAAACAACTTGTCGATCCGCCGTCGACGGCAGTGCTTGGGCTGCGGTTACCGCTTCACCACGATTGAGGAAATTCTCCGCGAAGGCCTGGTGGTGATTAAGCGCAATGGCGCACGGGAAGATTTTGACCGAGACAAGATGATGGCCGGCATTCGCCGCGCCGCAGAAAAGCGTCCCATCCAGGCCGAGCAAATCGAAATGATGCTCGTCGAAATCGTGGATGTACTCGAGCGCCAACACGACAGCGAAATCCCGACGCAGTCCATCGGCGAGGAGATCATGAAACGGCTGAAAGACATCGACCAAATTGCCTACGTGCGCTTCGCCAGCGTCTACAAGGACTTCCGCGACATCGCAGAACTCGCCCAGGAAATCAGCGAGCTCAAGGTCGCAGGCCGTTAGCTTGGTGGCAGTTAAGTTATCTACGAATTAACGCAAAGCCCGGTGCCCCTACCGGGCTTTGCGTTTACTTGAGCGGACGGAACAGCTCGCTAGGGACAACGGGCTCCACCTTACAGAATCAAAATAAGTAAGAACTCGTAGCAGCAGAGACACACATCGAGTTAATCGCGACCGGCACAAGTTATACACGATCGTAAGCGAAAGCTTGAGGCGGAGCCGCCCTGCCCTTTGAGTCTTGGCGATGAGTGACGACACCACTGCACCGGAACCGGCCAAGGCCGCCAGCCCCACCGTGGACCTGGCTGCGCTGAACCGTCTGCTGCACGTGGCAACCGAGAGCGACCCTGAACTGGCGAAGCATATCGAATC
>JBNNDZ010000031.1:0-6444 GCA_050285865.1 Puniceicoccales bacterium | reverse complement strand
GCAGATCCCGATTTTCTTCGCACTGTTTTACATGCTGCGGACTTCGTCGGACCTGCGTTACTCGCCGTTCCTCTGGATCAAGGACCTCTCGGTGCCGGACACGCTGCCGTTCATGCCGGACTGGTTCCACCTCTTGCCGCTCCTGATGGGTGCCGCGATGTATTTCCAGATGAAGATGACGCCGACGCCGACGACGGACAACATGCAACGGAAGCTTTTCCAGTTCATGCCGTTCATCTTCTTGGCCTTCTGTTATCGTTTCCCGTCCGGCCTCGTGTTGTATTGGACGGTGCAAAACTGTATTTCGATTCTCCAGCAGTGGTTGACCAACCGCAGTCGTGAAGACGATGCCAAGGCTGATGCGACGACTTCCGGGGATGCTCCTGCGAAGAAGGCAACCGCAACCGCACCGGCGAAAACCGTCGGTAATTCCCCGAAATCTGCCAAAAAAAGCGGCAAGAAACGCCGCTAATTGGAATTTTGCGGTTGAACGACGCGCGAATAAATTATCTGACAGAACGATTCAAACCCCGTAAACGACCATGTCCGGACATTCCAAATGGGCCACGATTAAGCGCCACAAAGCCGCGATTGATGCCAAGCGCGGCAAGATCTTCAGCGTCATTTCCAAGGAATTGACGATTGCTGCACGCGACGGCGGCGGCGACCCCGAGTTCAACCCGCGCCTGCGTATGGTCATACAAAAGGCCAAGGCTTCCAACATGCCGGCGGACAATGTTGACCGCGCCATCAAGAAGGGCACCGGCGAATTGCCGGGTGTGGTTTACGAAGAACTCGTGTACGAAGGCTACGCGCCGGCTGGCGTCGGCGTGATCGTGGAAGTGACCACGGACAATAAGAACCGCTCGGCATCCGAGGTTCGCAGCACGTTTACGAAGTGCGGGGGAAACCTTGCCGGGGCGGGCGCATTGGCGTTCAACTTCCAGCGCAAAGGCCAGTTCATCATTTCCACCGAAAAGGTGGACGAGGAGAAGCTGATGGAAGTCGCTATCGAAGCCGGGGCTGAGGACATCGTTAACAACGGCGACCACTTCGAAGTCACTTGCGAGATCTCCGAGTTCGACGCCGTCTCGACCGCCCTTAACGACAATGGCATCGAGCCGGACAGCTCCGAGCTGGCCTACATTCCCAATACGCTGACCCCCGTCGCCGACGCGGACACCGTTAAGCAAGTCCTTCGCCTCACCGAAACGCTGGAAGACCTCGAAGATGTCAAGGCTGTCTGGGCCAACTACGACATCGACGAATCTCTCCTCGGCGGCTAAGTATACGATCCACGGGCTCATTGCCCGCGGCCATCCATTTAATCACCCCGCACTCCGCACTTCGAATTCCGCATTTCCAATGTTCACCTGGCTCCAGATTCACATTCAAAAGCACCATAAGATCGTCTTTGGCGTTCTGCTGGTGCTCATCATCATCGCGTTCGTTTTCACGATCGGTAACTTTGGCGGATTCGGCGGCTCGGGAAATCCCCAGGCGCAGAAGCGTGAGTTCTACGGGTTCAACCTGAACAGCCAGCGGGATGTCTCCGCGTTGCGCAACTGGACGATCATCACCTTTGCCCTCGACGGTCGCCGCCTGAACGAGGACCAGCTTAGCATCGGTGTTCAGCAGCGCGCAGTGTCGCTCTACCTCGCCGAGCAACTGCAAATCCCTGGCCCAACACAAAAGCAGTTTGACGAATACGTGGCTTCGCGCCCGGCCTTCCAGAACCCGCAGACCGGCCGTTTCGACCAGAACACCTATACGATGTTCCTGGACAGCTTCCAGAACAACCCGCAAATGGGCGAAGAAACGCTCGTCACCGCGCTCAGCCAGAATTTCCGCATCGAGCAGGTTCGCCGCGCCATCGGTGGCCCCGGCTACGTATTGCCCTATCAGGCAGTTGAAGAAATCAAAATGCGCGAAACGGTTTGGAGTGTCGATATCGCCGAGCTCAATCGCGAAGACTACAACCCGGAAATCGCGGTTACCGACGAAGCCCTGGCTACTTATTACAACGAAAATAAGGCCCGCTACGAGACCGCACCGCGCTACATCACGGAGTTTATCGAGATCGATGCCGACGCCTACACCGATCAGGTAGCCGATCCGAGCCCGGCGCAGATCACCGCGCACTACAACCGCAACCGCGCCAAGTGGAGCAAGAATGAAGAGGGCCAGACCAAGCCCCTCGACGACATTCGCGACGAAGTTTCCCAGTCCTATAAGAAGCAGGAAGCTACCAAGCTCGCCACGGACGAAGCCAACAAGCTCGCTGTCCAAATTTACGATGCTTCGTATGAGGGACAGTGGTCCTTTGGCGATGGTTCGGTAGAGGAGTTTCTGGTTAAGCAGGGCTATGAGCCGCAGCCGCTTCCTCCGCTTGCTCAGGGCGCGATTCCCACGGATGCAGCGTTGCCACAAAACGCACTCAAGCAGGCGCTTACGCTCAACAAAGACCGCTTCTACAGTGACGGACTGCCGACCGACGACGGTGCGGCACTCATCATCCTCAAGGAAATCACCGGCACCACGATTCCGCCGCTGGAGGAAGTCCGCGAGCGCGTGGTGGCTGATTACCAGCGGGACGAAAAGGGACGCCAGTTCAACCTGCATACCGAAGGCCTGCAAAAGCAACTCAATGAGGCAGTTGCGGCCGGGAAAAGCTTTGCGGACACGGCCAAGGAACTCGGTATGACGGTCGAGACTTTCACCGACTTCACCTTCATGAGCCGTCCCGAAGGAATCGACAACTGGGAGCTCTCCGCTCTCCTCGACATGAGCCAGGGTGAGGTCTCGAACCTCGTTGGCTTTGGTGACCTGGGCACGATCATGTATGTTTCCAAGAAGGATGTGCCGGACGTCGACCCGGAGTCAGAGGAAGTCCAAGCACAGGTTGAGCGCCTCGCTCAATACACCGCGCAAGCAACTGAAGCCGGTGTCCTCAATGAGCTGATCGCTCAGGGAGACAAGTCCCTCGAAATGGCTCAGCAATAGGCGCGCGCCACCATTTTAATCACAGATTCCCGCACGTTATTCTTAGCGTGCGGGAATTTTTTTGGCCAATTCCACTTCGTCCAGGCCTTCAATTTCAAGCATCTTGCGGCGTCCAGTTTCGCCGGAAAGGTTGGTTATGGCCCGCTTGGCTACACCGAGTTGTTTGCTGAGGAATTTAACCAACTCGGCGTTGGCGGCACCATCAACGGGCGGGGCGGCGATCCTAATTTTGAGCACATCTCCCTGCCAGCCAACGATCTCACTGCGTGAGGCTTTGGGGACAACGAGTATGGCGAGTTTAGGCATCTTTGGCCTGATTTGCAGAGATCCGATCAACTGAGTCAACGGCGCACTTTTACCACATCTTGATTGAATTAATCGGTGGGCCCGGTGTCCTTACCGAGCTCCACTTCAATGAATCAAGATAAGCGAGAGCTGATATCAGAACTCCACGAAGGCCGAAGTTTGGATGCGGTGCGCCATGGCGTTGGGCGCGTTCTTGTAGCCTGTTTCCAGATAGCTGTATTCGGCGGCAAGGGTCAGATAGGAGGTCAGTTGGTAATACAGGGATGTGGAGGCATCGAGGTTGTAGTTGCGCATGCCGGGGTTGAGGTCGCCGTCGAGCGGGTCGTCCAAACCAAAGGCGAGGTTCCAGTTTAGGCGTTCAAATGGAAAGGTCTGCAACTGCACCCAACCGCCGCGTGCGCCGATGGCGGTTCCTTTCACAAGATTCACGGATTGACCCACCGCGCCGCCGAAGCACGCAATGTTTTCGCCTGCCCAAATCGAGCCCATCAGCTTCGCATGTCCGGTCCATTCCAGCGCGCCGGTTAGCATGCCCACGGAGCTATTGTAAACGTCCTCCCCGCCGAGGGGCAGGTCGAAGGCTGATTGACCATATGCACCGCCGAGGGCAACGAGGGCGCTCCATTCATTGCCAAGTGGCAATTCATAGACGACAGTGGCTTCGAGGTTGGGCACGCCGGAGTCCTTGCCGTCCAACTGGCCGCTTCCATCGAGGTCGCCGCTCACTGCGCTCGCCACCGCGCCAATGATTTTAAACTCGCCGGGCCCGGCATCGCCTTGCCATTGCGCCTTGATCAGGGGACGCCGGGACCACAGCGCGCCCTGATTGTTGTAGGTCGCGAAATTGACCGTTTTGGGCAGTTCGACGGTGAGGGCGTCCCAGTCCTGCCCGGCGCGAATCAGCCAACCGTCTTTCTCCATTTGGGCGTAGGCCAGGCGCATGCGCAGCTCTGGGGTGGAGCCGCTGGCGTTTCCGTAAAAATCGGTTTCGATTCTAGCGCCGGGACGCCAATCGTCCCAATCGGGCCCGGTTACGGCGAGCCCCAAGCGTGTCTGCCGGGCGGTGATGCTCAATTGGTTGTCTCGGGACCCAGGTAACACGTAGCGCGCGAAATCGCCGTTGTGCGTGTGGTTTGTGTCGTAGGCCGCGTCGATTTTCACGTAGCCATATACCTCGAACGCCCATTCCTCGTGGGTGAAACTGAATTCTGGCGATGGCTTGGGTGAGGGTAGGGGGACCTTGGCCGGGTCGGCGACGGCAATGGAGCTCGTAGAATCGCCAGCGGGCGGAGAAATGGTCACCGGAGATCCCGCTGCCGCGTCCCGTGATAATTCATCCCGCAGCGTCGTTACTTCGCTTTGCAACTGGCCGATGGTTGCCTGTTGGGACTCCACCAATGCGCGCAAGGCGTCGAGCTCCTGCTTCCACGCGGGAGCTGCCTCCTGGGCCGCAACTTGTGCGCAATAGAGCGCCGTCGCCACGCCAATAAGTTTACTGATCTTGAACTGCACATGGAAAAGCTAAACTAATTCGCGGATTAATAAAGATTCGATATGCTTATGGTAGTGTTATCAAGATTGCTTTTATGCTTATGAGCATCGCTGATTGCTGGCTAGATTATGACTGCACGCAGTGCGCTGGTCACCGCGTCGCGGATGGCGGTGTTGACGCTTTCCGCCGCGCGGTCGAACTGCTCAACCAGCGTGAAAGGCGGGCGGGTTGGGGCACCGTTGGACTCCAGCACCGGTGACGACATTCCCCGCCACTTGCCGGAGTCGTTCACCCGCACGTGCGTCCAATACCCGGTGTTGCGCCAGGTAAAGGCGCAGCCTGCATAGCAGAGCTGAAATCCGGTGAAGCGGTCATCGCCGTCATGCCACGCAATCAGCTCCAGCCCATCCCCGGTCCACCATCGACGGCGACCCAGTCCCGGCTCCTGTTTCACGTGCTTGAATTCCCGCAACATTTAGCGGGTAAATTACCTGCATTTTGAGCGCAAGGCAACCTGACGCAGATTGACTGCGCGTTTTTACAATTGCTTCAAGGTCGCAGGTTTACTCGGCAAATTTGAAGATCAGCTCGCCCTCGCGGGAATAGCCGAGGCGCTCACGGGCGGCACGTTCCATCATGGCCGGGTCGTTGAGCAATGCGGTCAGGTAGGCCTGCTTTTCGGCATTTTCCTGTTGAAGGCGTGCGAGCTCGGCCTTGGCCAGGGCTTCGCGCTCGGCGAAGGCCCGGTGCTCGCGCCATGTTTGCCCCAAGCCGACGGCGAACAGTGCACAGGCGCACGCCAGTGCCACCGCCAATGCGGGCAACAGGAAATGATATGGACGCGTGCTTTTCATTAAAACAGCCGCCATGCGACGGTTGAACTTTGCAAGACAGAGCACGGCTTGCCAAGGAAAAACCTCGCCTTGTGCTGGTGTTTGACTAGGCATAATCGCAAATTTAAACCAATTGTTTAAAACCCGGCGTAGCTGCTTGCCAGGCAATCTGCGACTCGACAACCGCCTACTTCACGACTACGACCACGCACCATCGGGCGCGATTGCGCCACGCGACCACCGGTTATGTATCAGGAATTTTTCGGACTCAGCGAAATGCCGTTCAACGTGACGCCGGACCCGAAGTTTCTTTACTTAAGTCCGACGCACCAAGACGCGCTCGCCCACCTTCGCTACGGCATCAAGGAAAAGAAGGGCTTTATTGTCCTCACGGGCGAGGTCGGTTGTGGTAAGACTACCCTTTGCCGCACCTTGCTGGATGAGCTTGATGAGCAACCGCAAGTCGAGACGGTCCTGATCCTCAACCCGCGTATTTCCGAGCAGCAGTTGTTGTTTAATATCCTGCACGAGTTGGGCGAAGAAGTCCCTGAAAGCAGTAATCTGGACCTTACTGCACGGCTCAATGGAGCGCTCCTTAAGCGCATTCACGCAGGCAAGGAGATCGTGATGATCATCGATGAGGCGCAAAATTTGTCCTTCGAGGTCATGGTGGAGATTGTTATCCACGAGGTTGTCTCCCCGGATGCCCTTGACCCTGATTTTCTCCCCAAGCTGAGAACCAAGTCCGACTACAAGAACCGGACTCAGAACGAAAAGACGATCCATCTCTACACGCATGTAAAGCGTATC
>JBNNDZ010000030.1:0-3628 GCA_050285865.1 Puniceicoccales bacterium | reverse complement strand
CCCCCCCCCCCCCCCCCCCACCCCAAAACTCAGCCGCCGTATTGGTAACTTCGCTACCGTATTCTTAACTCAGCTGTCGATTTTTGCAGGTGAAGGGGGTGCCTACTGCTGTGGTTGTGGCCCTGCGGAATTGGGTGGGGCGATGCCGATGCGGTAAAACATCGGGTAGGAATCCGGCTCTAGCGTGAGTTCGTTCAGGGGTGGTTCGCCGGTGATTTCTCCACCAACCGGCGTGAATGTTTCCAGGTCCGGTGATGCGCTGACGACATACACGCGGTCCAGGGCGGAGGGCCAGGTGAGCGTGACACCGGGTTCACCTGTGGTGACAGCACTGACGCGCAGGAATGATTGCGGGTCGTCGAGCTTCGTTCCGGCAATGATTTCCGAAAGGTTGACTTGCCCGTCACCGTCCTGATCGACATCGGGCTGGAGTGAGGTGGTGTCGCCGGTGTAGGCGAATTCTTCCCAATCGTAGATGCCGTCTTCGTCGGTGTCGGTACGCGGAGGCGTGGCACCCCCGCGCACGCAGCGGACGTAGTTCAGGATGCGGATAGCGTCGCCCTGCGGAGCGCCGTCGAAGAAATAGCCGTTGGGCTCGTAGGTGTAGTCATCCAGAGAGCCGGTCTTGGGGTCGCCGCGTTGGGCTCCGGCACCGTGGACGTCCTGCCAGGAGTCCGGGTAGAAACCCATTGCGCGGCCAAAACTCAGGTAAACCGCATTTTTGGCTGGGTCGGGGGCACCGTTGACGAACGTTGTGCTCGACCAATACCACGGGAAGTCCGCCACTCCGCTTTCGTTGATGATTCCAGTGGAGGCGAAGATCGGATCAATTGCGGCGGAGGCGGTGGCCCCGGGCGCACGGGCGTAGTCCACGAGGCTTTGCAGCTCTTTGGCGTTGGGCAGGCGCCAGTCGCGGTAGCCGGCGAGCTCGGAAGCTTCCGCATAGGCAAGCGCGTCTTGCCAATTCATGCCCTGGGCACTGTCGGCCTGCTGCCACATAAGGCCCGTTGCCTGGTCGGTGATGGTGCCATCGCCGTTGTCCACGAATTGGTTTTCCCCGTAGACCGGATTGCCCCGGACGGCATAAATATAGAACGCCAAATCGAGCGGGTAACCTTTGATGCGGCCGTCGGCGAGGTTGAGTCCAAACAGCCCGGCTTGGCCATTGAGGATTGGGTCGGCACACGGCGTGGACGACATGAACTGCGCGTCGATAATGCGCTCACCACCGTCCACGTCACCATAGCCAAAGTCGAAAACGTCGTCGTTGATGAATGGCGCGGTGACACCCATGCCGCCCAGACCGGGATCGACGCCGGTAAAATCCATCAGCGAATAAAGCTCCTTGATGGTCGGTAAACGCCAGTCGTTGTAGCCGCCAAAGGATGCTGCGTTGAGCGTGTTGATGTGCGCCAGCACGGTGGTGAGGCTGAACTTGTCGCTCGCGTTGATTTCGCCGTCGCCGTTGGTGTCCGCGGATTGGGTCCACGTCAACCGGGTGACGTTGTCATAGACGGTCAAGCCGTCGTCGCTGACGGTGTAAAAGGGCTGGTTGCCGCGGTATTGGCCGTCCTGACCGGCAAAGGCGTCGCCGGGCTGTGGCCGCATGAGGGTGCCTTCGTTGCCGTAGGTGGTGCTCTGATTGGTATCGACGATTGCGTATGGGGGAAGGTGCTGGTCGGAGAAAATGGTCAAGTTGGCGGGCTCGGTTGTGGCTGAGCCATAGGCATTCGTGGCCGTGCAGGTGTAGGCACCGC
Organism: Puniceicoccales bacterium; assembly: GCA_050285865.1. Classification (GTDB taxonomy): domain Bacteria; phylum Verrucomicrobiota; class Verrucomicrobiia; order Opitutales; family Cerasicoccaceae; genus Cerasicoccus. Next base: position 1,871 of record JBNNDZ010000030.1, on the reverse strand, counting down.
CGTTGTCCCGGGTAATGTCCGTCAGGGTCAGGGTAGGGGAATCGGTTCCGACAAAGTCCTCGCCGTGCTGCCATTGGTATGTCACGGGCGCGTTGGAAAGAAACTCACACGTGAATGTTGCTTTGCCGCCCAGAGCCCCCTGCGTGGATGATGGCTGCATCAGGACAACGGGTGGGGCGTCGGCAGAGGTAACGCTGAACGCCGCCGTGCCATTATAGACCAGCTCACCGGTTGGCGTGGTGAAGGTAATGGCCACGTCATAATCGCCAATGGCCATGTCCCCGGGGAAATCAAAGGTCGCCGTGACGCTTGTCTGGCTGGGGCGTCCAAAGTTGCTGCCGTTGATTTCGCCAATGGTAACGCTGTCCGGCATTGCTTGCTGGCGTGGTGGAGGTGGCATGCCGCTGGGCAGGGTGAAGGTCACCGTAAAGCCCGTTGTTCCCCGCGCTGCAGTGGCGGGCGCGATGTTGTTTATCATCGGTTGCGCAAGGGCGGAACCGCCTAGCAGGCAGAGAATGAAAAGGTGGAATGCGATTTTCATGCGAGGAATTTGAGATGGAATTCTAGCAAGCTGTTCCTGAATGGCGAATGAACAGCTTATCCAATACCGAAACGCCGCGGAGCATGGGTTTTTATGGGCTCGGGGCAAGTCAGCGGGTGGCGGCGATCGTTTATTTTATTAACGTGCATTGCCGGGCTTTCGCCATTAGATGGAGATCGATGTTTTTGAACCCAGCCCCATGAAGCACTTTTCCCTGCGCCCCTACGCACGAATCATTCTCGTTGCAGCTTTATTCGCGAATGCTGCGTTGGCCGAGGTGCCACAAGTGGATGCCGTGCAGCGCACGGGCGAGATCGGCACGTGGTCGATGGAGGGAGCAGTCAGTGACCTCGAGGGTAATTTCTATTTCTGCAACATGGCCGCTGAGGGGCTCGACCTGAAGCAGCACGGGAACGTTGGTGTTTTGCGTTCCGATGGCGCAGCGGAGGTATTCGTGACGTTACCCGAGGGCATGCGGGGGAATGGTTTGCGCATTGGGCCAGATGGCGCGCTTTACCTGGCTGACCAACTCGGAGGCCGTCTGGTTCGGATCGACCGGGGAAGCCGGGAAGTCTCAACCGTGCATGATTTCGGGTCTGGAGGTTCATCGTGGAAGCAGAATCCGAACGATGTGGCGTTTCCGCCTGATGGTCGCAGCATCTACGTTAGTCGGGTGGAGGAAGGTGTCTGGCGAGTGAAGCTCGATGGCAGCGGCGTGGAAAAGGTTGTCGATGAGTACGCCAATGGCGTGGAAATTTCGCCCGATGGGAAACGATTGATCATTGCAATCGGCATTTTTGACATTGGGGAAGATGGCAAAGTGACTCCCACCGGATTGAAGCCGGATCTGCCTGAAGAAAACTATTTATATACGGACGGACTCCGCTGCGATGCTGAGGGGAATATCTACATCACGCGGGCGGGAGCGAAGTTTGAGCGCGACGGCGTGAAGGGGCAATATCCCGGCGCGGTGCATGTGTTTTCACCCGATGGCGAGTATATCCGCAACATCGTGGCTCCGCATCCGCGGGTGCACAACGTGGGCTTTGGCGGGGTGGATGGTAAAACGCTGTTCCTTATCTGCCCCGGCGATGACGGCTTCATTGCGGCATACGAAAACGACATTCCCGGCGCAAACCAGCAGCATCTCCGCGCTTGGGGCGTGAAATGATTTTGCCCGCGATTTTGGTACAATGCTGTGTGAAGCTGAGTTCGGGTGCTTGGTGATCGTTCGCGGGAATACTGCTTTCAGGTTCGTCGATGACAAGGGGGCGATTTACCTTACTGGCCCATGCTTCTGCACGGTTGCGGTTCGTGAGAGGTGAAGATC
>JBNNDZ010000029.1:0-2487 GCA_050285865.1 Puniceicoccales bacterium | reverse complement strand
AGAGTGACATCGCCCATGCCGAAACCAACAGCTGGCATCGACGGTCCGCCCAGCTTCTCGACGAGATGGTCGTAGCGGCCTCCACCGGCGAGCGCGCGGCCCTGGCCCACGGTTTGAAACGCCTCGAACACGAAGCCGGTGTAATACGCCAAACCGCGCACGATGCGCAGATCGAGCTTCACGAAATGGTCGAGCCCGGCGGCACCGATCAGGCTAAGCAGTTCGCGCCACGCGGCGAGTCGGCCATCCAGTCGTTCGCGGATGGCAGCATCGACTTCGCGTGCGGCCAGGAATTCCGCGATGGCCTCGACCGATTCCAACTCCATGAAGGCGGAAATTGCAGCAAGCTTGCCCGGGGCATCGTCCACGCCCAGCGCCTCAATCGCCGCGAGGGTCTTCTCCGCCGGCATGCGCTCCATCTTGTCGATGACCCCCAAAGCACCCGTGGCCTGATCGCCGTTAAATCCGAGGCTCTCCACGAAGAAATACCACAAGTCGCGGTCGCTCAGGCGGATGATGAACTCACCCACGCCAAGGCCTTGCGCACACAAGCTTTCTACGGCCAGGCCGATGACTTCAGCATCAGCCATCGGACCCGGTTCGCCGAGGATGTCGGCGTTGAACTGGTAGAATGAGCGCAGGCGGCCCTTCTGTTGACGCTCGTAGCGGAAATTTTCTCCGATGCTAAACCACTTCACCGGGCGCTTGAGCGCATTGGCTTTCGCGCCAACCATGCGCGCCAAAGTGGGGGTCAGCTCAGGACGCAAGGTGACCTGCCGCCCGCCTTTGTCTTCAAAATTGAATAACTGGCCAACAATTTCATCACCCGATTTCGCCGTAAGCAGCTCCAGCGACTCCAGCACCGGACCATCATACTCCTGGAAGCCGAACCGCTTCGCGGCCTGTCGCCAAACTGAAAACAGGTGGTTGCGCAGCGAACAATCCTCGGGATAGAAATCGCGGAATCCGGGTAGGGTCTTGTAACTGGCCATGTGCTTTTGCTGGTTGAAGAAAAGCGGAAGACCGTAGCGCAGCACGTGCCCGGCGCAACGTTGTTTTTCGCGAAGCGGCAGTAGTACCAATACGAACGGCCTACCCGCCAAGTTCGGTCTTTAAAGTATCCAGTTCTTCCCAGCGCTCGTATTTCACGAGGATGTCGGCTTCGATCACTTCAAGCCGCGCTTGAATTTTGGCCAGATCGGCAGCGGAACCATCCTGATAAAGACTTGGGTCACCGAGCTTCTCCGCCAATTGCGATTGCTCCTTCTCCAGTTCCTCGATCTCACCGGGCAGACGTTCCCATTCCCAGCGTTCGCGGTTGAGAAATTTGCGAGCCTGCGGTGGCTTGCCCTTCGGTTTATCAGCCTTGGCTTCGGCGGTGGCTTTGGGCGCGGCAGATGACTTCTTGCGCAACGCGAGGTAGTCAGTGTAACCGCCAACGAGTTCCTGCACCTTGCCGCTGCCATCCAACACGAACAGCTCCGTAACCACATTGTCCAAAAACGCGCGGTCGTGGCTGACGAGCAGCAGCGTGCCGGAATACTCCAGCAAACGCTCCTCCAGCAATTCCAGCGTTTCGAGGTCCAGGTCGTTCGTCGGCTCATCCATCACGAGCAGATTGAACGGCTTGGTGAACAACCGCGCCAACAACAGACGATTCCGCTCCCCGCCAGACAAAGCTTTGACCGGACCACGCGCGCGGTCGGGCGAGAACAGGAAGTCGCCGAGGTAACCGAGAACATGCCGACGCTGGCCATTGATCGTCACTTCGTCGCGTCCGTGAGCGATCGCGTCCACAACCCTCATCTCGGGGTCGAGCTGTTCGCGCATTTGGTCGAAGTAGGCGATTTCCAAATTCGTGCCGAGTTTTACCTCGCCGGTTTGCGGTGCCAGCTTTCCCAGAAGCAAACGCACCAGCGTGGTCTTCCCAGCGCCGTTCCCACCGACGATGCCCACCTTGTCACCGCGACGGATCAAGCTGGAAAAATCTTTCACCACCGCCCGCTCGCCATAGGCAAATGAGACGTCTTCCGCCGCGATCACTTTCAGTCCCGAACGATCCGCTTCCTCCACCGCAAGGTTGACCGAACCCTGGCGCTCCCGGCGACTGCGGTGCTCATCACGCATCTTGAATAACGCGCGAACCCGGCCTTCGTTCCGCGTGCGGCGGGCTTCGATGCCGCGGCGAATCCAGACTTCTTCCTTGGCCAACTTCTTGTCAAACTCAGCCCGCTGCCGCGCCTCGGCGTCCAACCAGGCCTGCTTGCGCTCCAGGTAAGTTTTATAATCGCAGTCCCAACTGATGAGTTGCCCACGCTCCAGATCGAGAATCCGGGAGGCCACATTTTGCAAAAATGCACGGTCGTGCGTGATGAACAGCAACGCGCCGCGAAACTTCGGCAAGAACGTTTCCATCCACGCAATGGCATCAATGTCCAAGTGGTTCGTCGGCTCATCCAGCAGCAACACGCCGGGCTCTGTGACCAG
>JBNNDZ010000028.1:0-7289 GCA_050285865.1 Puniceicoccales bacterium | reverse complement strand
GGGTGACGTCGCTGGATACAACCGCGTCAAGGCCGAGATCAGCCGCATGATCAACAATCTCAAGCCTGGCACGCTGTTCAACATCTATGCTTTCGACGACAGCCTCGAAGTGTTCCGCCCGCGTCCCGTCGCAGCCACCGCAGAAAACCGTGCTGCTGCCGCTCGCTGGATCGAACGCTTCTGGACCTTCCAAAATGGCCGATTCACCTATCAGGGGGCTCGTGGATTCGAGCATACCCCTGACATGACAGGCCTTCCCATTCGCCGCAACAAGCTCGTACGCATCTCCGGCGAATATGAAGATCCGAAAGCTGAATATGAATTGCAGGATTTGACTCCAGAAGAACAACGTGTGGGCAAGGGGTCGTCACGGATGGACCTCGCCATTTTGGCCGCAGCCGAAGGCGGCGCTGACGCAATTTTCATGATCACCGACGGCACACCGTCCGTCACTGCCCCGTATACCGAGAGTGGCTTACGTGAATTCCAAAAGAATTACAGGGATTACTGGCGGAAAGCCTCAAATGACAAGGCTTTCGAAAAATGGCGTGAAGAAATGGCGAAGTTTCACCAAAGCATCCGCGATCACCAGGAGGCGCGCAAAAAGAAAGGCCTGCCCCCAGAGATCAAAGAGCATGGCTATCCCGATGGGTTCAAGCGCCCCGCACCCCCCAAAAACTTAGGCAATCCACCATGGTACAATCCTTACATGAAAATGGATGAGATCGTCAGCATGATAGGTGGCCGAGCCAAAGAGATCTATCGTGAGAAGAAGCGCGAAATGCCACCATTGCACGTTGTTGGCTATTCCACCAAAGAACGCGAAGAAGAGCTTATGGGCGAGCTCCAACGCCCCTTCCGTGGCGGTCAATTCCGACTTATTGAGAAAGATGATTTGGAGAACTTCGGAAATGAATCCGACTCCAAAGGCGAATCTTAAAATCAAGTTACCCGGCTAAGACTCGCCCCTCAGTTGAGCACCTAGCGCGCAGAACTAACCCAATCAATCAGCTTTTCGCTTTGTCAAAAACAAGGCAACGGGGCAGTGCCTGATACCGATTCTCATGTAGATTGAGAAGTGGTATAAGTCAGTTTACTTTGCACCGCAAAGCAACTGGACTGTAGTCTCAACCAGCTCCTATCTCAAAGTTATTTCCAAGCAGCCGCCATCTGCGATTGCCCGGTGCTCGATCAAAGTCCCTGTGACGCTCTGACCATTAACTTTCACCGAGGCGATAATCTCGCCTTTACCCCGACGGATAATTTCGAGTTCCTTGCCAGTTTCGCCGTAACGCAGCGTCGACCGTTCAAACAAGGGAGGTACCAGCGAATAAAGCGTTTGCCCGTAAATCGGGTACAGCCCAATCGCATTGGCGATGAAGTAGGCACTCTGGCACCCCATGTCTTCATCATCAGGCATACCATCTGAGCTATTTAAATAATGCTCTCGCAAGCTCCGTGCAATTACTGTCGCCGTGCGATCCGGACGTCCGGCAAAGGCATACAGGTGCGGAACCACCATGCGGGTCTCCTTCTCCACCTTGGGATGCCGCAGCAGAAAGTCATCCAGGCATTTAACAAAATCAGCCGCCCCACCCCGGCGCTCGATCAGCCCAGAAATATCCTGCAAGCCACAATAAGACCAATGCGCCAACGAGCTTTCGTAAGCATAAGGATCGTTCCACCCATCCCAGGATTGCGCTTCCGGGTTCGCAACCTCGACCCAGCTTCCGTCCACGTTGCGCGGCAAAAAGAGTTTTCTTTTGGGATGCCACAAGTTCCATAGTCGGGTGGACCTGGCATTATACTCCCGGGCGATGTCTTCCTCGCCAAGATGTTCGGCCAGACGCGCAATACACCAATCCTGATAACTGTATTCGATGTGCCGATTGACACATCCTTTGGGCGCATTCGTTGATACAAACCCCAGCTCCTCGTAATCGCGCAGATAGCGGCCAACGTATTCCGGCCGTTCAGACGACGTCTCCGCATTGCGCAGACAAGCCGCCAGCGCGCGACGATAGTCAACGCCTGCGACGCCCTTGCGTGCCGCCTCGGAGAAAAGGATTTCTGCTGCACAACCGCTTTGCTGATATGCGATATGCCCACTAATATGGGCATCCGGTAGCCAGCCCGTTTCATCAGCGATGTCGAGCAAGCTGTTCATCAAGTCGGCCGAATATTCGGGCGCAATCAGATGCTGGAGCGAGTTCGCGTTTCGAATGCTGTCCCACAAACAACAAATGTCCGTGAAGCCCTTTCCGCCATCAAGACGCAGGTCTGTCGGCTGCGTGAATAGGCGCAGGAGCGAAGTCTTCAGATACGTTTGCTCGTCGCTGCTGTCACCCTCGATTTCAATTCGCCCCAGCCATGGCTCCCATGCTTGTCGTGCGGCCTGGACAACTTCCTCGAACGTTTTCCCGCTGGCTTCGTGCTCCACTGCTTGACGTGCGTTGTCGACCGAGTGAAAGGAAATGCCGACCTGCAACTCTACCACACGGACATCGAATGCCGCCGCAACACGCAGCAAAGTACCCTGCCCGGATTTGCCATCGCCCCGCCCGTCCTGATTCACGATTTGCGCATCATGAAACGGCGACTGCGACTTTAAGAAAAAGTAAACCCGGTTGCGCTCGAGGTGTCCCCATCCCCCTTGAAATTCGGCCCAGCCGTGCACCGTATGGGCGTCCGCGAGTTCAACTTCGGCATGACGGCAACAGCCTTCCAGTTCCCAGTCTTCGCACAATGGCGCTTCGCCGGCGGGCGCGGTTCCAGCCTGTAAAATGGCGGAAACATCGAGGATCAAATGCGGGTGACTGCCCTCCGGAAAGCGATAACGGTGCACGCCGACTTGGCGAGTGCAGGCCAATTCCACCGACACGCCGGACGCAAACTGACAACGGTATTCACCGAGCTTGGCCGACTCTTCAACCGGCACCAACCACGCGTTATCCCTCGCGGGCAAGCAAAGGTAAGGCGGCACAGGCATGGCTCGAGGCGGACCCGCCAGCGGCATGATACGCACGTTTCCGTAGCGCGCCGCCCCGCCCGTTCCAGCAATGTGTGTGTGTGAAAACCCAATGATTGGTTTGCCCGGACGATAGCCAGAATTGGGCTGCGGATAGCGAATGTCTGGCCCCAAACGGACAATACCAAGGGGCAGGCACGGCCCAGGCAGGCAGTTACCCCGCCTGCCCGTTCCAATGAAAGGATTGATCCGAGTGTCGATAGTTTCCACGCAACGAACTCCAGCGAATTGGCAACGTCATTGCAGCGTATTCAGTTGAGATACGCGAGACAACTGCGGGCTACTCCCCCGCCTGGCGATTGGCAACGTCGGGCACGGGCTCGATGACCTGCTTCGCGGCAATCAGTTGTTTGCGCAGTTCGGCATACGGTACGTCCTGCACATCGATGTCGCGATTCATCGCAATGGCCGCGGCTTCGACTGCGGACTCGGCAAGAATCATGAACACAGGCTCCATACGGATCGAGCCGAAGGCAATATGCGACGCCGAGAGGCAAAACGGAACAAAGAGGTTCCGGCACTCACCCCGCTTCGGAACAATGCAGCGATATGAAATTGGGTAAGCCGGTCCGGAGTCAATTTGCACATCGCCGTCGTTGCGGACTTTTCCATTGATGACAACACGGCGGCAATTGTGCGAATCCATCGTGTAGGCAGCCAGCGCAATGGCATCGTCCACGACTTCCCGCCCCGTGCAATGGTGCTCCGTCATCACGAGGTCACTGACCATTCGCCGCGCTTCACGCACATACAATGCAGGCGAAAATCCACCTGTGCCGACAAACATATCCTGGTGCCAGCCGAAGCGTTGATACCACGCTTTGAAATCATCCGAAACTACTGGGTCGTTCCCACGGAACCACATCAGCCCCTTAACCCATTTTACATGTTTCTGGAAAATCTGCTCGCGCTCAGCGTAAGACGCTTCCGGGAAATCATGGTTCATCCCGATAAAATCTGTCGAGACCGCACCGTGATTATTCATGTCGTAGACCCCATTGATCAGCGCATCAAACTTGTTTCGTTCCAGTTCGTATCCAGCCTGGCAGTAGCGAATCAGCAGTTCGTAATCGCGCCGGTCGTAGCCTTCCGGCTCCGTGAACGGCAATCGTTTCTCCGGATCGTCAGTCAGGCAGAGCCGAAAGTTGTAGGCTTGCACACGATGGTCTCCTTCCCCCTGAACGTAAGGCCCGGCGTCGATGCCGGGCAACAGTCCGCTGTCCGGATCGCCTTCAACGAAGTATGGATCGACCTCTAAATTGAACTGATGTTTGTCGAGGACCTGCTGTCCGTTATACGTCTCACCATACGTGGCATTACTCTCGCGGCCGACATGATAGCTTACCCCTGCCTTGGCCAACAGGTCGCCCTCATAACTGGCATCGACGAACTGCGTCGCTTCAATCCGCAGACCGTTCTCCGTGGTCAATGAACGCAGTCGCCCATTGTCCATTTCAACGCTTTCCAGAAAGCTTTCAAAAATGCACTCAATGCCAAGTTCGCCCATCCACTCCTGAAAGGCTGCCGTCGCAACGGAGGGCTCAAACTTCCACCACTCGTCTTTACCGTAGTAGCGCCCAACGCGACGGAAAAATTCGCGGGACAACCCGCCGATCGCAAACTTGTGGCCAATATCGGTAAAGCCCAGGCCACCGGTCGTTAATCCGCCCAAGTGAAAACCGGGCTCCAGCAGCGCCACGGACATCTTTTTACGCCGTGCTGCGATCGCCGCAATGATGCCGCCCGAATTGCCCCCGAACACACAAAGATCTACGTGAAGAGTCTGGTCGAGTCGTTGTTGGGGAGGAGAATAATAACGCAGAAAACTTTCCATAAAACTTGTATAAATTATTCAGACAATTTTGTGGGGTCAATGAGCAGATACCGTGTACGCACTGTCTCGAATCAGCACTGATTGCTGGCTCAATAGCAAGACAATGGTAAAATAATATAACTTTTTGATAAATTTAAAGCAGTAATTCAAGTTGTGCATTGGGAGACTCTGAGCGATAAAAGTAGCTGCAAGAGCAACCCCATACCCAACTCCAATAATGAAGAATCAGAACTACTTCTGCGCCTGCATCGGCGCACTCGCCCTGACAGCACTCACCCCCACAATCAACGCTGCGGTTGTCTTTGAAGACAATTTCGACGACGACCTTGGTGAGTGGACCACCGTCAGCGGATTCACCGGAATCAGCATCGATACCAACAATGCACTCGGCTCCGGCGACTCGATGAGTGGCGACGTATCCGGTTCGGTAAATTTACTCTCCGCCCAATTCGCCTCCCAAACGCTAAGCGCAATCGGTGACAGCATTAGCCTTTCTTTCTCCTATCGTTGGGATGGTGTTTCGGGAGCTACAGATCGCAACCCAACCTTCGGACTATACAGTGACAACGGAACGCCCAGTGATTACACGGATGACTTGGGCTACAATGCGCAGATCATTATTCAAACCGACCCGGACAGCTACCGTTTCTATCGTGACGTAAACGCAGGAGATAACCCACTGACAGGAGGTGGTGAGACCCAGCTTGGAAGCAGCACCAGTTTCAATTATGACGGCACACATCGCAACTTTACGATGACGCTAACCCGCGTGGCCGACACTAACGAAGACTTAACGGATGACCTGTCCATCACACTGTCAGTTGTCGATCCAAACAACAGCGGTAACAACGTTTCCTCCTCCGTAGTCGACACTTCCGTCGCTACCTTTACGTTCAGCGAATTCCTTCTTCGCTCGCGCAGCACAGACTTCTTCATGGACAATGTCCTCGTCCAAACCTCGGCGATTCCAGAGCCAGGTACCTACGCACTGATCGGTGGCTGCATCGCGCTCGGCATCGTAATGCTACGCCGCCGCCGTTAGGAGCCAGCAAACATCATCTTCAGCAAGCCGCAGTCTACTGATCTGCGGCTTGTTTGCATATGCAATCCTCTCCCCACAGAGCAACACAAGTTGGGAAAGTTTCAGCTTAGAGCACTTTTCTTTTAAATAGGCCGAATCAGGTGGGTATCAGATTGGATGCAGCGCTAGGCGGCGTTGATTGATCGGGCTGGAAGCCCGTGATTGAAATGCCAACGCAGCGACCTTCTAATCTGAGCCCAAGCCGGTAACCGAGTGCTTTTCCGCGTCAGCAGCGTTGGCTTTTCGTTCACAGGCTTCCAGCCTGCTACACTCGAGCCAGCCTTGCTGGACACGAAAAATCACTGCGGCCCGATCGGCCTTTTTAAAAGAAAAATGCTCTAGAACAGATTTATCTAACTTGGCCTGATTCGGCCTATTAAAGGAAAATACACTTTGGACAGGGGGCTCCTCCTTTTAAGCATCCTGAGTAATGCAATGAACTTCGCTGGCACCACACCAGTTCCACGACACGTAAAAACGCCCCCTATCGCCCCAGCTCATTACTGGCCGATGCCTGCAAGCGCGCGAGCACGTAAGCATACTCTGGACTATCAATCAGGTTCTTCGTTTCCAGCGGATCCAGTTCGTAATCGTAAAGCTCCTGCGCAAACACTTCTTCACCTCCGGGCAGGTTCGGACCGGGGGCGACACGCCACTCGGTGTAGCGATAGCGCTCATCCCGAAACGTGTAACCTACTAGATTCTTCCCATTCGGAGTGCGGTTGTATTGGCTCATTGCAACCTCGCGCACGGCGTCTGAGTCGTCATCCATCAAAGGCACCAGGCTGACGCCCTCCAAGGCATTGGGTTGCTCCAATTCGGCCAGTTCGCAGAGTGTCGGAAAGATATCCGTAAACTCAGTAGGCGAGAGCACGCGCCCTCCATGGTCCTTTTGTTTAGGGGAAAAAATAATCAGCGGCGAACGGGTCGCCTGTTCGTAAACAGAGTGCTTGCACCACATGGAGTGGTCCCCCAAATGCCAGCCATGGTCGCCCCACAGCACCCCGATCGTGTTATCAGCGACGCCCGCCTGCTCAAGCGCATCAAGCAGCTTACCGACTTGCGCATCGATGTAGCTGACGCAGGCGTGGTAGCCATGAATCAGTTCACGCTGAAGTTCATCGGAAAACGCGCCACGCTTCGGCACATCATACTTACCGCGAATCTCCCAGCCCGGCTGGAGGGTAAACTCCGGCGTGCCATCAGGTGCCTGCTGATACTCTGCCAGCTCGAAATCATCGCGCTCATACATGTCCCAATATTTTTTAGGCGCAACGAACGGCAAATGCGGTTTCTGAAAACCAACAGCGAGGAAAAACGGTTGATCCTGTTGAGCAAGCTTGTCG
>JBNNDZ010000027.1:0-7091 GCA_050285865.1 Puniceicoccales bacterium | reverse complement strand
CGCGGATGCCAAGCACGCTGCCCGTGGTGACGAGGAATGAGTTTCCGAAGGCTTCGGGATAGTATTCGGCAAAGGCGTCGCGGAATTGTTTTGCGAGCTGGCGGCCGGTCGCCAGGCCCCGGGAAACGGATTGCGGGTCGGTGTTGTCCACGCCCCAGATGTGCCCGGCGTTGAAGCCGACGGTCCCCGGACCGATGAGGTTGCAGCAGGCGTGCGCGTCACGGATTAGCGGATACTTGCCCGACTCGATGATTTCGTAGAATCGAGTTTCGGGATGGTTCCCCATGACGCGGCGACCGTTGTCGCAGGTTTCGCGAAATGCCTTTTCATCGATGTTGCTCAGGATGAAGCAATGCGTGGCGGGCATGAGGTCGCCGTTGTCATCGCCTTTGAGGAATTTGACGCCAGCCCATGCACAGAGGTCGGCATCTCCGGTGCAGTCGATGAAAACGTTGGCCCGTAGACGAGACAGTCCGTTTTTGTTCGTTACGATGATTGAGCCTAGTGTACCGGAGTCATCGGATTCCGCAGCACTGAGCATGGTTTGGAACAGGACTTCGGCTCCATGTTCGGCGAGTAATTCATCGTAAACACGCTTGAGGAGTTCGGGGTCGATGGGAACCCAGTCGACGAGTTCCGGCGGGACGTGAGCTTGGTGTTTTTTGCAGCGTTTTAGTATGGTTTCGGCGAGGCCACGGTAGATGATTTGCTCTTTATCCGAGAATGGGCACCACGCCGGGACGAGGGCTCCGGTGCCACTGCCACCAAGCATGGAAGTGGCCTCGATAAGGAGCGTGTGTGCGCCGTCCCGGGCGGCAGCAGCAGCGGCCGTGCAGCCGGTTGGGCCACCACCCACAACGATGACATCGTAGCTGAGTTCCTGGCTGATTTCTAAATTCGTGGGGGTTAGGGTCATGGAAAATTCCATTCTATTAGCCTGCTCGTGGTCATACAGTGCAGCAAGGTACAATCGTTATTGATGTTGTTTAAAAAGTTATTTATTCACGTTCTATAATGTGCGGTCGCCTCAACGATACAGAAAGCGGTGTATTGTCGGAGTGTATCGAAATTGTATGGATTGCGAAATAGGAGCGGTCGCGTGAATTTCCCAATATGATGTCTCGTTTTCGACTCCCCACGCAGTGTGCGACTGCGTTGTTATTATCCGTATCCACGATGCATGCTGTTGATTTCGCTCAGGGCGAAATGCAGGCTGTGCCGTTGCCTGCGTCGGGCGCACCAACAATCGATGCCGACCTTTCTGATTGGACGCTGACTGCGCAGGAGCCAATGTATATTTCGGCCCAAACTGCGGAATTGATGAACGCGCAATGGGCGGTGATGTATGACGATGAAGCGCTCTACATTTCGAGTGTCGCGTCGCTGCCGAACCGGAAATTTACCAATACAAACAATCCGCAGGATGCTTACTGGAGCCAGGACATTGCGCAAATTCGCTTAAGTTCAGATCCGGAACTTGGCTACCCACTGGACTGGAATGGTGACGAGGAAAGTGACCGCGTTGTGCACGCGAGCTTCTGGACGAATACCGCCACGGGTGAGCCCTTCATTGCGTTGGCATTTGGCACTAAGTTCAACCAAGGCGGTAGCCTGAACCCGGAAGGTTCAGAAATCGCGATGGATGTTTCCTCACCGGAAGGCTACGTAATCGAAGCGAAAATCCCGTGGTCGGCATTGAATGTTCCCGACGGCAAAAATCCATTTAAAGAAGGCGAAATCGGTGCCTTTACTGCGGAGACTTTGTGGATTGGCGGAGACAAGGCGCGCACTCTTTTGAACTACAATAAGCATCCGGGCGCGTTTGCATTTCGCTCACCCAACGCATGGGGAAAGCTCGTTTATGCCAAGGAAGCTCCTGCGAAGCGCAAGCGTCCCACGATGGAATCCATCCTCGCCGATGCCAAAGCTTCCATGCAGGTGGAGCCCGCTAAAATCGGTGTCCCCTTTACCGTTGAAGTACCTGGTGATGGTCTCAAGGTATCGGTGAATATTGTGGATGAGAACGGGGCGGTCATTCGCGAAGTCATGGGCGGCGAGTCGCATCCCAAGGGGCAGCTCACCGTTTACTGGGATGGACGCGACCAGTTCATGAACCCGCTTGAGCCGGGCAATTACCAATGGGCTGCGTATTTTCATGAGCCCCTTAAGGCCGTTTACCAAGGTGGTGTTGGATCCTCGGGCAATCCGTATTTTAAAACGCTCGACGGCAAAGGCGGCTGGGGGGGCGATCACTCGGAGCCGGTGGATGTCTTCGCGGATGACGACTCACTGTATTTTCTATGGCCAGTGGCCGAGGCCGGTAGAGCAGTGGTTCGCACGGACTACGATGGCAATGTGATCTGGCGCATCGACCCGTTTGTCGGCGGTGGCTTCGGGCCGTTTTATGCGGCTGGCAGCAACGATGATTACATTTTTTTGGCGCGTTCTGATCAGAGCGTTGCGGGCGAAGGGAAGACCTCGCTACGTCTCGTTCGTTTGGAAAAAGAATCCGGCGCGCTAACCATTTGGGACCCGAAGACACGTAACGACGAGTTGGAACTGGTCGTGAGCGAGAACAAGCTTTTGCCTAAGAAAACGATTTCATATCCGATCATGGCACCGCCCGGTAAGAATATGCCGCGTTATGAAAATAATATGGCACGCCAGCCGGAGGGAACAGGCGTCGCCGCGAGCAAGGATCGCGTTTATGTTTCGAGTTATGGTTCGGACAAAATATTTGTCGTCGATGATGAAAGCGGTGCCATCGTGGATGAGCTCGCCTGCCCGGGACCACGTGGCGTGTTCCTGACGAACAATGGCGACCTCTACGCGGTCTCGTTTAAAGGACCGGGTGAGGGCAAAATTCTTCGCTTCAAGGGCGCTCAGGGCTCCGGCGAAGTGGTGTTGTCCAGCGGTATTGAAGCCCCGTGGGATGTCGCCGTTGACGATGAGGGGCGCATGTTTGTGAGCGACGCCGGGAAGTATCAAAATGTTAAAGTTTTTGATGCTAACGGTAAGCCGGTTAAGGCAATTGGTGAGCAGGGTGGACGCCCTTGGCAGGGTGCATATGATACTGAGGCGCTGAAGTTTCTGCAGCCCGCGGGCGTCTTCATTGACCGCGATGGTGCATTGCTGGTGTCGGAGGCTTCGCTGCCGAAGGTGTTTTCCCGAATCGATCCTGACAGCGAGGAACTACTCGATCGCTGGTATGGCCCGGGAGTTTATTGGAATGGCACATGGCCGATGCCGGATGACCCGCGCAACGTGTTTTATCAATTGGTGCATGGCATTGGCCGGGCGACTTTGGGTGGGCCCGGCGAGGTCGGTGTCCCGAATGCCTACTGGAATCCTGAATATGCCGGATACGAGCACGTGGGCAACATCGAGTCGAAAATTCCGCAGCCAGAAGTCATTCGTGCGGACAATGGTGAACTCTACTTTGCGAAGGATTCCGGAAATCATGCGATCCTCTTGCTCAAGGACGACGTGATGCGTCCCGTAGCGGTTTGGGATGCGCAAAATCGCGACAAGAACGGTAACTGGATCCGTGATGTCAAGGATCGCTGGGTGAACGTTTGGGTGGACCAAAATGGCGATGGTCAAGAGCAGCCCTCGGAGTTCATCGAATGGAAAACACTGGGTAACGGCGACGAGATTGGCGGCATTGCCGAGGGTGCGGCATCAATGCACATCGAGCCGAACGGTGACCTGTATTTCATGACGCAAACCAACAAGGTGGTCTGTGTGCCCGCGAAGGGCTTTGGCAAGGACGGCATGATCGAGTGGGATGTTTCCAAGTCCTACGCAGCCGTTCCGGTTGTCATTCCCAGCCTTGACCGCATGCATACCGGTTTTCGCAGTGGATTGTTGGGCGCGCGCCTCGATGAGGAAGGCAATATCTACGTCATTTTCAACGCGAAGTTGACGGGCACGGGGGACGCGTTTGACTACCCGGACGAAGACACCGCCAAGCGCATGATGGAAGGCATGGGCCACACCTCGCGCACGAACGCGGTCAAGTTTGCGAAGTTTGACCCGAAAGGAAATCTGCTTTGGATGGCGGGTCGCAAGGCGACTGCCGGTGCCAAGCCCGGTGAGCTATACCACCATTGGAACATGGCTGGTATCGTGAACGATAAGTACATTTCCTCCGGCAGTGAATGGGGGCAGATTTACTTCTACACTCACGATGGTTTCTTCGTCGATGCCCTGATGAATAACCCTGGCGAAGTTTCGGATCCCGGTCCTTATACCTTCGGCGGTGAGACCAGTGGCGGCCGTGTGGCTTACTTTGAGGACAGCGGCGAGCTTTGGGCATACTCCAGCGGCATGGTCTATAAAGTGGACGGATTTAGTAATGGCAGCGTCGAGAATGAGAGCCGCAGCACCGGCACGGTGGAACTCGACCGCGTCTACAAACTGGAAACCGAAACCGAAGAGATTGACCCGTTGGTGATTGCGCCATTCAAGGGGCAGGGGGCTCTGGATGGGGAAGCGTGGGCAGCGATTCCGTCGTCCACGGTTTACCGGAATGGCGAACCACTCGCGGTTGCGCAGATGGCATTTAATAAAGACTACCTGTTTGCCCGTATCAAAGTTGCCGACTCGACACCTCTGGAGAACGGTGCCACGGTCGACAAACTTGCCTTTAAGGGTGGTGACACGGCAGGCTTTGTTCTGGGGCCGAAGGGTTCCCGTGAGAAGCCCGAGCTGGGCGATGTGCGCATCATGGCGGCCATGATTCAAGGTGAGCCACGCGTCATCGGAATGAAGGGAAAAACAAAGGGGCCGAAGCTTCCTGACGTTTATGAGACGCCCGCCGCGGGACGGTGGGAGTTTGACTTCGTGGGGCTAGTTCCCGGTGGCAAGGTGGATTTCCAACCAGTCGAGGGTGGCTACATCGCGACGATTGCCGTGCCGCGTAGCTTCCTTGAGTTCGACTTAGCGCAAGGCGAAGACTTGATCGGCGATATCGAAATTCGCTTGTCCGGTGCTGGTCAGCGCGGTCTTCAGGCGACGAGCCGCAACTACCTCTACACGCCGAATACGGGTGCAACGACGATGGTCGATGATATCCCAACCGAAGCCAGGATGTATCCCGAATACTGGGGCGAGGTTAGCGTGCAGTAGGTCGCTATTACAAGCGCACGCGATTTGGGGTTGTGTCGCCTTCGCGCCATTCGGGGGCGACACCGATCAGGTAAGGAGCCTGGCTTGTTGTCAGGTCATTGCGGTTAATCGCCGCAGTGACCTGATTGACTGCCTTCGCGCCCATCAATTCCTCCAGTTGCGCAACTTGCGACAAACTCGAATTTGGAGAACTAAGCAGCTGGACGTAGGCCTTGTCTTGCGGAATCGAAATGCCAATCGCCACGAGTTCATCGTAGATATTGTAATCAAAGTCGGAGCTGATGACGGCATCCGGCTTTTTTTCTTTCAGCCAGTCTTTGATTAGGGCTCGACGGTCGCCCAGTGGGCGATTCTTCGGGATGACGAGGTCGGTGAGGTATAGCCGCGTTGAAGTTGATCGCTTATAGGCGGTTAAATTCGCCACGTATAAATGGCGCGACATCTGGTTGATCGAGTCCGTATTGATGAGTGCGATGCGCCGGTAGCCCTTGGCCACGAGTTTATCCAACGCCATGAAAACACCGGCTTGGATATCGCTGCCGACACGGGGTAACTGCGGCTTCGTAATGGTATGGCCCATCGCAATGCAGGCAAAACCATCGAAATCGAAGTCCAACGATTCAAAACTGCGCAGGGCCGGCATCAGGATGATGCCGCGTATGCCGCGTGTAAGCAGGATTTTTCGGAGTCGTTCGGGACTGATTTTTGATGGGTTATAATGAAATAATTCCGGCTTGTAACCCAGCGCCAGACACTGATTGGCAATACCCTTGAAGTAGGGGTGCCTGCGGGCTGATTGCTCCGGTCCAAAATAAAACACCGCCAAGGCAATCAGGCTTTTATAGTCCATTGCTCGCGCTCGCTGGCTCATGAGTGCAGTTATGTAGGGGTGTGGATGGTAGCCTAGTTTTTCTGCGATTTCCCGTATGCGCTTCTTCGTTTCCTGCGACTGATGCGGGTGGTCCTTTAGCGCGCGCGATACCGTCATCTTCGATACTCCGGCGGCATCGGCGATTTGTTGCATCGTCACGTTGTTACTGATACTCATCTTAAGATTTTGTTACGTGTAACATATCGTGCAGTTTGCTTCAATGGATTTCTCTGTTCAATGTCGGTCTTGTTTTAGTCTATTACCCTAACCCTTACCCTCTAGTAGATATGAATTACCTCAATAAAACTGCTTTCATCTCTTGTCTGAATTTGGGCGTTCTTGCCGCCACGGCCTCAGCTCAGCTTGTATATCAGGATAATTTTGATGGCCCGGCGACTACACTCAATGGAGTCGCACCAGATGTCAGGCCGGGATCTGAAACGTGGGCATCGGAGAATCTCAACGCAAATGGTTCCATTTCGACCGGAAGCATGTCATCTTGGCTGCCCTATACCTTTGCAGAGGATATGGAGTATACCCTGACGCTCTCCAGTAACTTTGCATTCGATGGACAAAGTTCGACTCCGGTTTATCTTGGGTTCACGGAGAATAGTCCGTTCAACACGGGTAACATGATGGGTTTTGCGCAAAATACGTTTGGTATTTTAGCTGTTACGCGTGGAGGCGGTTATGAGTTTCTTCCGGGGCCGAACAATGATACGCCTGCTACCGCAACGGGAGCGAATAGCACCCTGTTTAACCAAAGTGGGGTTTACGATATGCAGCTAGTGCTCACAACCTACAGTACCCAAGACTGGACGCTTACCGGCTATGTTGATGGAGTGCAAATCGATTTGGACAGTAGCTCTCCCGGACTGGTCTATACTTTTACCGAAGCAAAGAACTTCACTGGAATCGGCATGGGGTATCACTCGAGCACTTTTACCGCGGAAGGATTTGAGTTTTCCGAGGCTGCCATTCCCGAGCCTTCTACGTATGCTTTATTGGGTGGAAGTTTGGCGCTCGGTCTTGCATTCTTGCGCCGCCGTCGCGCTTAGTTCTACCGCTGTGTGGATTAATAGTTAATTAC
>JBNNDZ010000026.1:0-2589 GCA_050285865.1 Puniceicoccales bacterium | reverse complement strand
GTAGAAATAACAGCACAAAATCATAACTATAATGTTCGGTGCGTGTTTGCTCAAGCAGGCGGTCGGAAAGCGTAGTCTTGCCGTGGTCGACGTGCGCGATGATGCAAAAATTGCGGATGTGGTCAGTGTTACTCATGTAGGGCGCCTATCAATCAGGCGGGAAGGTCGGCGTATTCGCTTAGCGAAACAACTTTGGCGTCACGGTCAATGCGCTTGGCCAATCCGGCCAGGACGCCGCCCGGGCCGCATTCGTAAAATTCTGTCATGCCCAATGCCACGAGGCCGCGGAAGCAATCCTCCCAGCGTACGGACGAAACCACTTGGCTCACTAGCGCGGCCTTGATCTCTTCCGGCTCGCTAATTTCGCGTCCCGTGGTGTTGGTGAAGATGGGGAAATTCGGCTTGGCGAAGTCCTTCGTCTTGAGGAACTCGGCAAAGGCGTCCGCTGCGGGCTGCATCAGGCGGCTGTGATAAGCGCCAGCGACCTTGAGCGGGATAGCCATTTTAAATCCGGCAGCCTTGGCGTCGCCCACGGCGACGGTCACGCGGTCGGCATCACCGGAGAGAACCGTTTGCCCGGGGCAATTCAGGTTCGCCACGTCGATGTCGTGCTTTTGCGCGAGGTCGTAGGCGGCCTGCAAGTCACCGCCGATCAGGCTGGCCATGCCGCCCTTGGTGGCCTCGCAGGAAAGCTGCATGAGGCGTCCGCGCTCGGCCACGACTTCCAGGCCGGTAGCAAAGTCGAACACGCCGGCCACGTGGAGCGCGGTCAATTCGCCCAGGCTGAGGCCAGCGGCACCACCGATTTCGGGGAGCTTGCCCGCTTCGCGGAGTGCTTCAAAAATCGCAATGCCGTGCACGTAAAGTGCGGGCTGGCAGACGCGTGTTTCCGTCAAGGTTGACTCCGGGCCGTCGAAACAGGCACCCTTCAAGTCCCAGCCCAGCACGTCGTTGGCTTGCTCGAAGATGGCCTTGGCGGCGGCGCTGTTTTCGCTCAGTGAGCGACCCATGCCGACGGCTTGGGCACCCTGCCCTGAAAATATGAATCCTACTGCCATAAGGGGAGAAGCATTTCACGAATTCACAAGCGCATGGAAAGATTAAAAACGATCCATGGCCCGGAAATACCGTTCCTCCCGTTGATTTTCTTGCAGTAAGGGTGAGCCACCGGCAGCGGGAACCGGAATTGACAACGCGCGGGTGGGAGTCAAATCGCCGGATGGGGTGCTCAATGTGGCTGGGCTTAAACTGGGATTTCCGATCAGTGTCATACGGTCGCGATTCTTGAGTAACGATACCTGGACCTCGTCGTAATTCGTCATGTCAGTCATTGGCTGCGGGCGCCAAGTAACCGGGGTGTCGCCAATGACAGTGGTCGTTGGCAGTTTCGCATCCTGCATGTAGGGATTTTCCCGTCTCGGCTCGAAGCTTGGCGCATTTTGTGGCTCATTGGACGCGCTCCATTGCAATGCCCAATCCTCCCCCTGCCCGCCAAGCGGATGCGCATTGGCCCACTGGAAGTCGTCCTCGGGCAAATGCTTTTTACTGGCCTGTTGTTCCGCATAATGGTCTACGAACAAGGTCGGCGAATAGTAACTTTGGCGGCGCTCCTCCAGCTCGGCCTGCTCTTCCTCGGTCAGCTCCGACTCCGGCTTGTAGTCCCCGGCCAGTTTGAGCACGCCGACCTTGAGCCAGTCGCGGCGCTCTTGTTCGATGACTTCTTCCGTCTTGGCCGTGGGTTCGCCGTCTAAGTTGTTGTCACGCTTAGGCTTATCCTTGGAAAAGTCCTTCTGAACGCCCTCGGATAAGCCCTCTAGCGCCGGGCGCAGCGTATCCAACGGCGCGGGCTGCGCCTCCAGCTTAGGTGCCTCGGATGGCTCGGCAACAGGCTCGCTGGCATGCGCCGCGAGAACGCAGGCAAACCCACTGATGACGCTGCCAAAAAAACATTTCATCACTTAGCCGACCAAGCCTCCGGTGCTTAGGAAGATACCCTTGAGGTTCATCTCGAGCGACTTCGGATTTGGCGATGCTGCCAAACCATCTGCCTTGGAAACCAGGCCCGCCTTAATCAGTCGGTATAGGTCGCGGTTGAAGGATTTGGACCCGGTTTCGTCGCCGCCGTCGATCACGGCGTTGATTTTTTGAAATTCACCGTCTTCGATGACGTTTCGCGCCAGGCTATCCACCACGAACAACTCCACACACGGCACGCGTCCGCCCTCAATGCCGGGAATCAGCTTTTGCGTGATGGTGCCGCGCAAGGTGCTGGCAATCTGGCGGCGCATCGAGTGTTGTTGCTCGACCGGGAAAAACTCGAATAAGCGCTGAACGGCCTGTTGAGCGCTGCCTGCGTGCAAGGTGCCGAATACGAGGTGCCCGGTTTCTGCCGCGTGCAGAGCCGTCTCAAAGGTGCTCTTGTCGCGCATTTCACCAATGAGGATTACGTCGGGGTCCTGACGAAGCACGGCCTTGAGCCCGAGTTCAAAGGTCGGCGCATCGATGCCGATTTCGCGCTGATTGAAGACGGATTTTTTATCCGTATAGTTAAACTCGATCGGGTCTTCCAGCGTGACAATGTGCTTGTCG
>JBNNDZ010000025.1:0-4548 GCA_050285865.1 Puniceicoccales bacterium | reverse complement strand
ACTTGCAACCGGGTGTTGCCATTACCGTTGAGATTTCCCGACCAGCCATCAATGGTGAGTGCACCACCCGTGCGGTTCATTGCATCAAAGGTCAGGAAACCACCGGTTGCCCCCATGAAGTCGATGGTTGAGTTACTGCTCAGGGTAAAGTTGTTCATCGTGTCGGCGAAACCATTGGTGGCCAAGGTGCCGCCATTGAGGTTCACGTCCATATTGTCGTGGAACGTGTTGTTTGCGCCGACGGTTACTGTGCCTGCATTAACGTTCAGGTCGCCCGTGAACGTGTTGCTGCCCGTGAAGGTCATGTTCCCGGTGCCCTGTTTGGTAAAATTACCGTTGTCCTGAATACTGCCCGAGAAGGTGGTGGAGGTATTGTCGCCCCCTGCGGTCATCGTGGCACCGCGTGTGCGCAGTGTGCCGCCACCTGCCAGCGAGCCTACGGTGTCGCTGTAGCCGCTGTTAGCCATGTCCAGCGTGGCACCGGATTCAATAACCACCGCACTGCTGTCGTTAATACGGTTGCCCGCATCGGCAAAGAGTAGTGTGGCACCAGACTGGACGGTCGTCGATCCGCTTTGGCTTTGCTCGGGGGCGGCATATACGGTTGTTCCGTTGCCGGTAATGACAATGTTTTGGCCAGCACCGTAGATGCCTTGGTCAATGCGCAGCTGGGCACCGGAGGCAGCACCAATTGATGAAGTCCCCCCGGTAAGCGTGAGTGGTCCATCGAGCTCACTCGTGCCGGATGCGCCCCAAAGGGCGGCCTTGCCTGCTACGCCCATTCCCGCAATTGTGATATCCTCTTGAGCGGAAATGGTACCGGTGTTGGCGAGCTCCAGCGTGGCACCACTGAGCACAGTCGTGTTGCCGTTATTATTGCCAAGAGACTCAGCGTTTTCTGCACGAAGAGTGCCTTCTTGAACGACCGTCTCTCCGGAGTAAGTGTTCCTGACGCTGAGGATTGCGGTACCAGCGCCCGTCTTCGTCAGGTCCATGCCGGATCCATTGATTTGTCCATTGAAATCAACGGTGCTTCCCGCGGCGGTGTAAACAGTCAGGTCATTGTTGCCTGCGTTGGTTTGGCCGGAGATGGACATGGTGCCAGATTCGGCCCCAATCGTGGAATTTGATTGGAGAAAAACACCAGCGCCAAAGGTATTATTACCAGAGGCATTCACGAGGGCACCGGTGCCGACATTACCATCCCCGTTTATATTGATGTTTTCATTACTGGCCGTGACAATATTCGCCGCGAGCGCGAGCGAGCCACCATCTTGGACATAATTGTTATTCCCGGTCCCACTCAGGCCATTGGCGTGTTCCAATTGTAGGCGCCCACTGCGGACGGTGGTTGTGCCGCTGTAGGTGTTTGAACCAGCGAAAATTGTGGTTCCCTGGCCTTCTACTATAACATCCCCCCATCCGCTAATGACACCGTTGGCCCGGGTTTGGCCGGTCGTCTCGAAGGTAATATCATTTCCGTTGATATTGATATTGCCGTTCAGAGTCAGTGACTGATCGACGAGATTTTGCACGTCGAGATCATTGTTTGCTCGTAAGTTTGCGTTGATGGTGTGGTCGGCGTTACCAGATGGGCTATTAAGCACGTTGAGGTAGCTCTTCCCGTTACCATTCGTGTTGAAGATTATTTGCTGACCGCTTAAGGCACTGACGGTGTAGCTGGAGTCACCACTGAAAGTCGCACTGCTAATGGTTCGGTTGCCACCGTTGATGTTGACGGTTTGATCGACTTTGGTGTCGGGAAACGCGTCAGAGAATACGACGTGGCTGTAGGTTGACGGCACGGTATTCTGGTCCCAGTTTTCGCCAGTGCCCCAGAGTTCATTGCCGTTTTCGTCGTCCCAGTAAAATGAGTTAGTGCCCCCGGTGGTAGAGACTTGCAGATTGCGCAGTTCGTAGACTTCGATTGACCCACCGGTTGCTCCAGAAAAACCAATGCGAAGCTGATCGGGGCGAGCACCGGGTAGTGTGGTTTGAAGGATTTGCGTTAGTGTGCCGTCGTAACCGCTTTGCATCCACACGGTGAGGACATCGTTTTCATCGAGCTCCATCTCGAAGTGGCGGTAATCTTCGGCATCTTGGTCGGGGCGGGTGGGGGAGTTGATGAAGTCCATACGGAACCCCGGTTCTCCCATGAGTGTGGGCAGCGTGCTGGAAACGGTGCCCGAGGTGCCTGAAACGGTGCCGTCCAGAAAGTTATATCCGGTGGTGCCTGTACCCGAGCCGCGCACAACCACGGAGTTGGGAACCAAGCTGGTGATGTTGCCCGTGCGGCCTTCACCATTATTAGCGAAGTTGCCGTACACGTCTAGACCAACGCCTACATAAGCGCCTGCGAGACCATCGATGCCTGTTTTTTGCGCGTAACCGAGCGAACCGCCGAAGGCTCCGGGTTCGAATTCGAGTCCTGCATCCCACAGGAAAACCGTGATGCCGTCCGCGGGTGAAGTTCCTGGTTTCCAAAAAGAATAATCGAACGAAACCCGGATGTTATTACCTGCTGCGGGAATGGCCGTATCCAAGGCAACTGCGTTGGCCTGATTGCCCGTGGTAGTGGCCAGGCGGAGCCAGCCATTGCCATTTACATCGATTTCCGGTGCGCCAAATTCAGGGTCCCCTGCATTAGGGACTGCCTCTGCGGTCAAGCGGGGGCCAGGCGACGTGCCGGATGAGCCCACCTCGAATTCCCAACCAGGGGCCGTGTTGCTACGAAAGGATTCGGTGTACACTAACTGTGCCTCGGCGTTTATCGCCAATGCTGATACGGCTACTAAGGCCAGCTGTTTGTAGCTAAATAACAAGATGTGGAAAGTGATCGGCGATTTATGTAGTTTTTTAAGGAATATACCGTAGTTTATTAGCTATACCATGTCAATGTAACAGAGGGGCATTACCTAAGTTAATGTTACAGATGTTTGCGTCATTTTGGCGCAATTTAACTTTGCCACGGCTCTAGGCCTATGGAATCATTGAGGGACTTATGTTAAGCTTGCTGATTGTTGATGACGAGAAGCATACCCGCGATGGTCTAATGGCAGCCTTTGAGGACGACTACGAGGTTACCGTGGCCCGGGATGCGGATGAAGCCCTGCGTTTGCTCGATGCGGATGAGTTCAATATCGTCCTCACTGACTTGCGTATGGCCGGGAAAAGCGGTCTTTCAGTCATCGACCATGCGGCCAAAATGCCCTATCAGCCGATAGTTATCATGATGACCGCTTACGGTAACGTCGAAACGGCGGTTGAGGCGATGAAACGGGGTGCCTACGACTTCGTTACCAAGCCACTCAATTTAGAGAAATTGGAAATTCTGATGAAGCGTGCACTCAAGTCGCGCTCAATGGAAGCAGAGAACCGCCAGCTTCACCAGCGACTGGACCAAAAATTCAGTTTTCAGGGCATCATTGGTAACAGTGCCCCGCTGCAACACGTATTGGAAGAGGTCAAGCAGGTTGCTCCGACTAAGGCCACAGTGATGTTGTATGGGGAAACGGGCACGGGTAAGGAACTGATTGCCCAGATGATTCATCAGAACAGCACACGCAGTCGGTCGGCATTTGTGCCGGTGCATTGTGCTGCGATTCCGGCGAATTTGTTGGAGAGTGAGCTGTTTGGCCACGAAAAGGGAGCCTTTACCGGGGCCAACGAGCGGCGAATAGGCCGATTTGAAGCTGCGGATGGCGGCACACTGTTCCTTGATGAAATTGGCGAAATCGACGCCCCGACTCAGGTGAAGCTCCTGCGTTTTCTCGAAACACGCACCGTGGAGCGCCTCGGAAGCATGAAACCGATCAAGGTCGATGTGCGCCTCGTTTGTGCGACGAACCGTGACCTCCGCGCGGAAGTCGATGCCGGGCGTTTTCGCGAAGACCTCTATTTTCGCCTCAGTGTGGTGCCAATTAATTTGCCACCGTTGCATGAGCGTGGTGACGACATCCCCTTGCTCTTGGACGCGTTTATCAAGCAGTTTGCGCAGGAAAACGAAATGCCCGAGCCGCGTTTGTCCTCCGGCGCTATGCATGCGCTTCAGCGCTACCGCTGGCCAGGAAACATCCGTGAGCTAAGGAATTTCTGTGAGAATATTGTCGTGATGAAGCGTGGCGGCGAAGTCACGGAATACGACCTCGATCCGCGCTTTTTGGGCAGCGGCGAAGTCGCCGCGCGAGAGACCGATGGTCTCGGAGCCCGAGTGGCGACTGATCCCGCCGCCCCGCCACTTTCCAAGGAAGAAAGCGAAAAACGCCTCCTTCGCCGCGCCTTGCAGGAGTCCAATGGCAATCGCACACTTGCCGCGAAGATGATGGGCATTTCCCGTCGCACGCTTCACCGCAAGTTGGCCCGGTGGCCTGAGCTCGACACCCAGCAATAGTGCCGCATGCAGCAGTTTATTCACTGGCTTGAAGAAGGGCGGGGCGGCGGGTTGTTTCGCGTCGCTGCGGCCACGTTATTCGTTGTTGTTTTCACATTCTTCCTGGCGGGTAAGCGCTATCAAGGCCCCACGAATGAGTGGGTGATGGAGCAGGCGGT
>JBNNDZ010000024.1:0-3209 GCA_050285865.1 Puniceicoccales bacterium | reverse complement strand
ACGGAGAACGAACGGGCTGCGCTGGGCGAGCCGCAGCCGGACCTCATTCTCTGGCCGGAAGCCGCTACGCCCATGGCCATTGTCGGCACGCCCGATCGTGGAATGCGTCAATGGGTCGAGGAGCGTGTCAGCGAAACCGGGGTGCCGCTCATCACCGGAGCGCTGGGTGAGTACGATACTGGCTGGGAAAACGCCATGTACCTCATCGACCCGGAAACCGGTATGCAGGAGGAGCGTTACGCCAAGCGCCGCCGTGTGCCCTTTGGCGAATACATTCCGATGCGTGACGTGCTGTTTTTCATCGGGACGGTGGTGCCGCTCGACATCGACCTGCGCCCAGGTGAGCACTCGAAGCCGTTGCCCGTTGAGGTTGATGGTGAAACGCTCAACGCTGGGCCGCTCATTTGCTACGAAGACATTTTTCCGCACCTTGGACGCGAAGTTGCGCGCGAAGGCGCGGACTTCATTGTGGTGGTTACGAACGACGGTTGGTATGGCGAGGAAGCCGGTGCCTACCAACATGCGTCTCACGCCACCTTACGGGCGGTCGAGACACGACGTCCGGTTGTGCGTTGTGGTAACCACGGTTGGAGCGGCTGGATCGATGAATACGGCAACATCCGCGATGTGCTCGTCGGCGAAGATGGTCGCGTCTATTTACGTGGTAGCAAGGGATTTGAGCTGTCCGCCGACCCCGATTGGCAGGGCCGGTTGACCTTCTACGCCGAGCATGGCGATTGGCTGCTCTGGGCGGGCGGATTCCTGCTTGTAGGCGCGGTGATCCAACGTCGCCGGATGGGCATCGCAGCGTCGTAAGGAGGATGGCGTGCGTGGCGCAGGTCCATGCGCCTGTGCTCGCGGCTACGGGGATTACGTGTGGCTGAAAGATGCCTTGCTTACTGGACGACAACTGTCTTTGCGTTGACGAATTCCTTGATGCCGAGTGCGGAAAGCTCACGGCCGTAGCCTGAGCGTTTAACTCCGCCAAAAGGCAGGTGTGGGTCGCTTTTTACGAAGTCATTGACGAACACTGCGCCCGTGTGAATCAGGTCGCGGGCGAGGTGGCGGGCGCGGGCCTTGTCTCGCGAGAAAATTGCACCGCCCAGGCCGTATTCCGAACTGTTGGCGATGCGCACGGCGTCGGCTTCGTCCTTGGCCTCTATAATCGACAAAACCGGGCCGAACAGCTCTTCATCGTAGCCGGGACTGCCCTCTGGTGCACCGCTGATAACCGTCGCTGGGTACCAGGCTCCGGGCCGATCGGGCACTTCGCCACCCAGCAGACAACGTGCGCCAGCTGCGATGCTTTTGGTGACTTGTTCGTGAAGTTCGTCGCGGAGGTCGACGCGGGACATCGGAGCCAGCTTCGTGTCCCCATTGGTCGGGTCGCCCAGATGGTAATCGCGGAGGGCTTCGACGATTTTCTTTTCAAATGCTTCGCGGACCTCGGCCAGCACGATAGCACGCTTAGCGGCGATGCAGCTTTGGCCGCAATTGAGCATGCGTCCCGCGATGATTTTCTCCACGGCAAGGTCGAGGTCGGCATCTTCAAGGACTATGTAGGGATCGCTGCCGCCGAGTTCGAGGACGGTCTTTTTAATCTGCGAGCCCGCCATGGCGGCGACTTTTTCTCCGGCGGCAGTGGATCCGGTCAGCGTGACGCCTTGCACCGCCGGGTGCGCGATTGCGACCGCCGCGCCTTCTGAACGCACCATCAGGGAGCGGAATGCGTGGAGCGGGAAACCGGCTTGTTGAAAAATGGCTTCAATCGTTAACGCACATTGGGGAACATTGGCCGAGTGCTTCATGACGATTGCATTGCCGGCCATCATGGCGGGCACAGCGGCGCGGAACACCTGCCAGAAAGGGAAGTTCCACGGCATGACTGCTAGCACGATGCCGATGGGCTGAAAGGTTAGAAAGCACTCTGCGCCTTCGGGACCATCCAGCGGTTGGTCGGCCAGGAAGGCTTCGGCATGGTCGGCGTAGTACTCGCAGACTGAGGCGCATTTTTCACATTCCGCTTCGGCTTCGGCGGTTAGCTTGCCCATCTCGAGCGTTATCGTCTGGGCGTAAGCGGCTTTGTTTCCCCGCAGGAGTTTGGCGACTTCGCGGAAGGCGTCCGCACGCTCGGCGATGGGCTTGGCACGCCATGTCGTGGCGTCCGTTTCGACGGATTCGATTACACGGAGAATCTCCGAAATTTCCATGACGGGAAACTCGCGTATGAGCTCCCCGGTAGCGGGATTGATGGTCTTAAGCGACATGGTAGAGCAGTTGGTGGAGTTGTGAAGGGGTGAACTGTAAGTCGGATGTATTATGTCCGCCAATGAGCCTCATCGCAACCCGGGATTCATCACGTTTCCGATACGTGAAAACATGATGATTTCTCAGCACTGCCCGCGCTACGACTTCGTTTTTTTGGCGGCCTGGCGGGCGCGGAAACCGGTGTTGCGGTGCTTTTTGTCCTCCACAGTTAGCCAAGCCAGTAAAGTTGCGAAATTTTCAGATGGCGACAAGGGCAGGGGGCCAGGGGTAGGGATGTAGAGGCGTTGTTCGCAGAGCGGGACAAGCTTCTTGTCGAGGCCTTCCGGGCGGTCACTCACGATGATGGCCGGGGCACGTCCAGGCGCGCGCGGCGGTTTGGCCCAATTGGGACGGCTGGCACCGGGGCCGCCGACACCAATGGAAAGAAAATACGATGCCATTGGTTTGAAGAGCGGAGCGAGCTTGCCGATACGGTAGCAGCGAATGTGTTCCAGGGCACCCTGGCTGCCGCTGTAAACTGCGCCATCGAGGGGGGCTTGTTCGGGGTGGTCGGTGACCAGCGCGCGCCGGAGGCCAAAAGACACTGCGACGCGAAGAAGACGGCCCATCTCGATGGGGTCGGCCACGCGGTCGATGATCAAAAGCGCTTCGCCGCTTTTTTGCCAGTCAACCAAGTGCGAAACCTGAAACTGCGGCTTGATGGGCGGATCGATGAATGCCACGAGCCCGTCATGGTTCGGATGCTTCACGACGCGGGTTAAGCGGTCGTAAGTTTGCTGGGAGTAGGAGCGTTTCTCGTCTGCGAGATAACTGCATACCTTACCCATTGCGCCCTGGTTATCATCCGTCAGCCACAGCTTGCGCAGGGATTGAGGGCGGTTCTCGAATGCGGCGTTCACAGCCGCGCGTCCGCAGATAATCCAGTCTTCGGCGGGAGCGTT
>JBNNDZ010000023.1:0-2646 GCA_050285865.1 Puniceicoccales bacterium | reverse complement strand
CGGCCTGCATCATTTCGAGCGTATCGCCGGTAAGGGCGAGGTTGTGCGCGATGATCAACGTGCAGAATCCGATCAACGACGCCACGAAGCTGCCCACGCCGTTCTTGTAAATCGGCTCCAGCACGACCCCGAGCAGGATTGCCACCCAGCCGACGAAAATCGCCGACGAGTAGAGATTCGTCACCGGAGGCCGCTCCTGAATATACATCCGCGCAGCAAGCCCGAAGGTGTGGACAATTAACGCGAGGATCAACAGCCAGAAGGCCGAACGCTGAAGCGTTTCCGGCCACGCTAACCAACTAGCTGCAACGAGCAGGAAGATCAGCACGTAAATCCACGACGTATAATAGAACGGCTGGAGGTGATTAAAGAACTGCTCGAAGGCCACGCGCTTGGCGTTATAATGCGTGGAAAGCTCTGTTTTCAAAGCAGCGGCTTCCGTAGCAAACGCGGCGGGGTCGTCACCGTTGTAGGCCTGCGCGAGGCGGCCATAACCAGCCACGACCGGGTCGAGCTCGCCCGTGCGGATCGTCCGCAGCATGCCTTCACCAACATTGAGCCAATCCTTCGAGTCCACTCCCGGCGCGGGGGGCACGATGCCCAGATCGGCATTGTTGGCCACGCGCATGTAATATTGAGCCAGGACGAGGAAGGGCTGCAGAATCTGCTGGTCCGGTTGTTCGCCACGCTCCTGCTTGGCAAACTCATCCGAGCCTGGACCGGCAATCTCAGGCCAAACCGCAAAATCGGGTCCCGGGTCAAATGATGTCGCCACGCGGTTGTAGAGCATCAGTGCACGGGTCAGCTTGATGATGGACTCCTCGAACGTCGTGCGTTGATCCTTCTCATCGGGTGCCTGCTGGGACTGTTGCTGGATGAGCTGGAAATGCGGTTCCAACTCGTCCCAGGAAAAATATTTTCGGTCGGTCTGCTCCCAGCCAAACAGGCCAAGCACCTCCGGGTGGTCGATGCGGAACACCGGGTAGGCGTCGGCCACCACCGGTTTAAAGGCCAGGTCGAGAATCCATTGGTCGGGACCAATCTTCCCGCCGTCCGCGGTGCTCACGGCGGTTCGCCCTTGCAGGACGCGCAGCGTGTTGCGGGCCACGGAGTCGATGGGCAAAATACGGCCACCGCTTTGCACTGGCAGTTCGGCAAAACTCTGCACGTCGAACGTGCCGCCGGTTTCACGCTTGGTCAGGCCCATGGAAACAATCAACAGGCCGAGAACTAAAAAGATGCTAGGAACGAGGTACTTCATGACACGGCTCCTTTCGCCGTAGATTGGCTAGGAATTGCGGACGACTCACGTCCGGCCGATGCACGCTTTTTACCGCTTTGCCGATTCGCAAACGTCATCAGACTCAGGCTAAACTGGATGCACATGCCGAGCCCCACGAGGAAGACCGCCAGGTAGGGCAAGGTCCATGCCGGGTTGCGCACAACCTGCAGGATCGAGGTCGTGTCTTCATTGGCAAAACTCGCTTGGAAAAAGGTCAGCCCGCCGTAGCGAAGCGGATTATTCATATAGATCAACACAGGGCGATTTTCGCCGGTAACCGGGTTATCGATGATGACGTCGCTGGAGAAGTTCCGAGCAATCTCGGTGCCGGGGTAGCGGTCGTGCTTGAAGTCTTCCAACTGCAAGGTGAACGGAAAATAATGACGCGTGAACCGCAGGGCCAAATCGTAGCGGGTGCCCTCGTAATCAAAGCCCTGCACCGGAATCATCGGTCCAAAGCCTGCGCTGACCACCCAGGCACCGAGCGACTCGCCATTGGGCGCAATCACCTCGACGACTGCCGCGGCCATGTTGGCTTCGTCTTCGGCAAAGGTCAGCGGTTGCTGTTGCACGACACCGTCCATCCGCGCGGCGAACCCCTGCAAGTTGAGCCCGTCTTTCAACACAAGTGGGCGTCCGTCTTTTTCCATCGCTACGACGTTGGGATCACGCAACGAAGCAAGCGTCTGATTAACCTGCCGGAAACGCGCCTCACTCAATTGTGCACCGGGCTGCTGGCTTTGCACCGCAAAGTTTTCGTATTGCTCCAGCAGACCACTGCGCATCCCCACGCCCGCGTTCGGCATGGCGGCAAGGACCTTCAGCGTGAATCCATTGGGCAGATCGACTGATTCCCTCTTCGCCAACAGGTTAAAGGGAACCGCCGTCACGAGGTCTTCGTTTTCGCCCGAAGTGTCGATGAGCACGAGTTCCTGGTCGCGAAAGTCAGTGGCGAAGTTGACCGGCGCACCGCCTTCATCGAGACGCATCTGGCTTTCCTCCTGCAGGATTGCCGTCAGGAAACCACTCACAATCAGGAGCAGTACGCCAAAGTGCAGGACAGCGATTCCGCACTTACGCCACGAGGCCTTGAAGTAGCGGAAGTGCGAGCAGGCTAGATTGATCAGCAGCAGCGTGCCGAGTGTCAGCCCGCCCGGGAATGGCAAAATAAACCACGCCAGGGACTGGTCGTAAAAATGAGTGGTGTCGTGCGTGCGGTGTCGTTCGGCACAGGGTGTCGCCCACATTGAGTTGCAATGGCGGTTTGAAAGCATGTGCGCGAAAACGCGCTACCGCCTGAGCGACGGGGCGGACAGGTTTGACGCCAACGCGCCGTTCTTTGCGGTGTCTCTGGCGCTTGCCCT
>JBNNDZ010000022.1:0-2979 GCA_050285865.1 Puniceicoccales bacterium | reverse complement strand
ACCCGGATCATGCGCCGCCGGATGTAGGCGTTGGGGCACCTTGCTCGTTTGTTGCATAGCGCGTGAAACGAACGCGGTGCTGTCCACGAGCTCTCGCTCGTGGCTACAGTGGGATGTCTACGGTGATCTGCCGTGGGAATTTTCCGTCAGCCCCGGCGGGCGTCGGAAAACAGAAACTGCTGGGCAAGGCCAGCGTGCGCGCCAAAATGGGTGCGGCCAAAGTGGGCGACTTGTTCGATGCTCCAACCCTGCAAGCCGTAGCGTTCGGCCATAATGCGCGCTATCCAGGTATCAACCGGAAAAGCTTCCAGCTTGGCGGCACCGAAGAGCAGGGCACAGTCGGCGATTTTTGAGCCGACGCCGGGAAGTTCTTTCAAGCGGGCAAAGGCGTCAGGGTAGGGCAAGTTTTCCACGACGTCCAGCCAGCCGGGTTGTCCGGCGAGAAAATGTGTCGTCGCGTGGATGTAGCGTGCGCGGTAGCCCAGTCCACAGTTACGCAACTCTGCTTCGGGAACGCGGTGCAGGCGATTCCAACTGGGCAAGGCGTGAATGCCCGGTGCCAGTTCCTCGCCAAAGCGCGCGGCCAGCGTTTCGGTGATTTGCTTGATGTGCGTGATCTGTTTCATCGAGCTGCACAGGAAGCAAAGCACCGTCTCACCAAACGTTTGGCGCATGATGCGCAGTCCACGCCAACGCGACATGGCGGCGTGCAGGACGGGGTCACTGCGCCAGGGAAGGCTGTCCCAGGCGGCGGCAAAATCTTCGTCTGGTCCGAGGTAGGAGGCAATTTCCGCCGCGACTCGGTTTGCGATCAATACCGGCGCACGCCAGTGAATGCGTTCGTCCTCAGCACGTAGTTCGGCAACACAGATTCCCCAGACACCGCGCCAAATGTTGTCGTCTTCGAGGTTCCATCGAAACGCCTGTCCTCCATCGAGCAGTTCCGCGAGCGCATCTGGTGTGCAGTTAACCGCAGGCTCAACCGGCTGCCAAGGGGACCATTCGATGGCGTGGGGGCTCATGCTAAGCTTTCTGCGCCATGGAAACGGCGCAACCGTCACCGACGTTATCCTTCGTCGGCCTGATCCGTCGCAGGCTTCTCCCACAGAAAGCTGGGGAGGCGGGCGATGGTTTCGCCCTCGGGATTGAGCAGGCGGACTTGCCAGGCGACCGGGGCAGATTCTTCGGGAGGCTCGCTCTCACCAGTGTATCCGAGCCAGAATTCGCGGTGGGGCGTAGGATTTTCCGGGAAATTGAAAATCGTTGTCTCGGGCTCCTTGCCATCGTGGCGCAGCAGATCCACCGCAAAGGCGCAGCCGCGCGGGAGCTCATCGGCGTATTCGTTCAGGCGGACGATGAAATACAGGCCTTCGCGTGGTTCGTCCTGAGTGCGGATGATGATCTTGCGACCGGTACGCTCGATGCCATCGAAGTATTCCCCGATGCGCTTAAAGGTCTGTTCTGGCTTATAGTACCAGACTGCGTTGTTGATTTTTACGCGCTCTACCGGGGTCGAGGCGGCGTTATCCGCCCACAGCGTTGCGCCGAAGAGAATCGTAAGCAGGGAAATCCAGAACCGTGTCGCCATGATTAAAGTTCCCGTAAATCGTGTCGTGAGTGGGCGTTGAGGCAATGTTATTTCGCAATTCGGCGTTGCGCCGCCGCTTGGGCTGTATTTCGCTTTGGGGATGATTCTGGATTTGCGCCTCGGTGCGCTCATTGGCGTCCTGGCCGTAACGGCTATTCCCGGCTTGTCCCGTGCGCAGCAGCCGGCCAATGACCATGCGACCTTGCTGGAGTGGGTGCGAACGGAAAAACTCATTTCCGAGGAACGGGCTGATTGGGCACAGGAAAAGGTCGTCCTCGAAGGCATGCTCGCGCTGCTGGCAAAAGAATCTGCCCAATTGGATACACGGTTGCAGGCGCTGGAAGCCGTGGTGGCAGAGTCCTCCGAACAGAACCAGGCGCTTGCCGAGCGCGAAGCTACCATGCGCGCCGAATTGGCTGCATTCCGTGAGGTCACACCGGAATTTTCTACGCGTGCCTCATCCACGGTTGCCCGTTGGCCGGAGCCGCTTCGTTTGGAAATTGCCCCTACGCTGCGTCAAATCGAGTCGGCGGGGAGCGATGATTTTCGCCGTGGTCGCTTGTGGCTGGAAGCTCTGCAAGCGGCGGGAGAGTTTAACGACGAAGTCACGGTCCACCGCACGCAAACGTCCTTTGCTTCGGGCAAGCAATGGGAAGTGCGCGAAGTGTATTTCGGCCTCGCCGGTGGATATTGGACAACCGCCGACGGCACCCGCGCGGGCGCATTTGCGCCAGTGAATAACTGGGAACGCCTGACTGACCCCGCGCTGTCGCCGTCCATTACTCGCCTGATCGCCGTGGCTGAGCGCCGCGAACCAGCCGACACCGTCGCCGTGCCGGTAACCGTTGATTGATCTGTTGTGAGAACCTTCATCCTTACTTTGCTGCTGCTCGTTTTTCTTCCTGCGTGGACAATTGCCCAGGATGCGCAGGCGGACCTGAATGAAGCCCTTACGCGGCTAAGCACGCAGCGGAATGCGATCTCTGCTGAGAAGGCTGCGTTGCTGGAAGCGCACCAACAGCTCGAAGCAATCGTGCGGGAGAAACGCCGCGCGTGGGAATTGCTCAAGGTCTCCGCGGGCAAGCAGGAAGCCACCTATGAAGCACGTCGCCAGGATGTCGCAAAGTTGGAGTCACAACTGGCCGCGTTGGAAACGGCGTTGGAGGACTATCGGGCGCATTTGGAAACAAATCTTCATGCTGCCGAGTTGGCCGAATATCAAGCCATCGAGTTGCCCGCTGATGCCTCGACCGCCCAGCGTTGGCAGGCGTTTGCGGATTTCGGTTTGATGCGATTGGAGGAATCGGAGGGCGGTCGTGTAGTGCCCGGTAAGGCAGTTGCGCCGTCGGGTGAGCTGGTTGACGGCCGGTATTTAATTTGGGAGATCGGAA
>JBNNDZ010000021.1:0-9877 GCA_050285865.1 Puniceicoccales bacterium | reverse complement strand
CGTGATTGAAACTGCTTGTAAGCACAAACGCGTCTTGGCTATAAGTCTCCCTGAATTCAACATCCGTTACTCCGCTGTCAAAGTCCAGAGTCAATCCATCCACCCACTCAACATTTTCCTGACAACGCGAAATACCGTGATTTAA
This sequence comes from Puniceicoccales bacterium, assembly GCA_050285865.1. GTDB lineage: Bacteria > Verrucomicrobiota > Verrucomicrobiia > Opitutales > Cerasicoccaceae > Cerasicoccus. Next base: position 9,732 of record JBNNDZ010000021.1, on the reverse strand, counting down.
GTAGCGCTCCCGCTCCTTATCCTTTTTAAAACTGAACTTCTCATACCCGTTCGCTCGAAACTTTATCAGTTGAAAAAAGCGTGCATCCTCCTTGCGTTGTTTTTCTCGGCTGACGAGCTCTTTTTTAAGTTCATCCCACGTGAGTTCCTGTCCAGTGTTGCGTTCTACCCGCACGAACCGATTCTGGAGAAATTGAACGCTGAGCTTACGTTGACCACCATCACCACTTTTAACTCCGGAGGAAAGTGACCAGTCGATTTTCTTTTGAATCAAATCCAAGTTCCGAGCGGCATCCGCATACGCCTGACTACACACCCCAGAATCATTCTTAACCCGCTCCAGCACATCCAAAGCGGCACGGTGCTCTTCACTGCCCGGAGACAATTTTACAGACTGATCGCCTAGAGACGAGGAATCTGGCTCCATGCAACTGGAATTTACATCTATCAAGCCGGGCAAAGACCTGTCACGCTTATGCAGCGAGACCCGCCCCGGTCGATCAACCCGTTGGGCATTAATGGAAAAGCTGCCTGAATCGACCATATTATCAGATAAAACCCTCTTCATAGCAATAACGTTTAGCCCTTTCGGACGATGAGCATCCGAAAGGGCAGTTAACAAATTTCGGTTTATGCCACTTTACCGGATGGCCTTGCTGCCAATATTTCTTCAAGAACCTTGTAGGCCTTGTCTTCTGATCCCTCTCGGGCCAACTGCAGCGCTTCATCAATCGATGCGATTAGGTCGCTTCGTGATGTCCCTTCTTTACCCTTTTTGCAGTCGCTGAACGACTCTTTAAAACCCGCGTGAATCGGCTTACTCAACTTCCCACGCACTTCTTTAGTTGAATCAGAGGAAGCAGCTTCCAACGGCATAGCATGAGCCTTTCCATACAAAGACAGGTCCTCTACGGTTGCTTCCTCACGAGGAGCCGGACAGTCAGGACCCAGCAGTATATCTATAGTGGTTTGAGTGGTTTTCGCTATTTCCGAGCTATCCCCAGGAGTGTTCATGCAACAATATAGGGGATATACTTACATTGACCGGGTCAATAGAAGAATTGTATAACAACTGAGGATCAAAACATTCCGGCAAGTGTAAACCATGGTTGACTACGAACCAGCCCTCACCCGCTGCCAATGTCCATTCTTAGGTAGGTCGATGCCCAGCTTCTTACAGCGCTTGCGGATCGCATTGTCAGAAACACCCATGTCCTTCGCGAGCCGGGAAAGGGGCTTCTCCCAGACCAGTTGCTTCAGCTTTGCGTCAGGAGGCCAATTAGTTAAGCCTCGCTGATTGAAGTTGGAATCCAGCTTGAGACTATGCACTTTTTCGGGAGTGAGATTCCAAAATTCAAAGATGTCGTCTGCTTCGTCAATTACGTCGCGATAATGCCTGTTGATCATCTTCGGGCTGGTCCCGCAATGAAATGCAGTTTGGGCTTCATCTTTGTCGCGTTCAAGTTGGTAGCTAATACTCGTATGCCGAAGTATGTCATTCACCCAGTTTTCAGCCCCAGAGGCTTCTTTCAGCTTCCTGAATTTATACCTCCAGCCCTTCGGCTGCCCCTGATATGGAAAATTCTTCAACCATGCTCCTAGAACCGGTGGAATAGGCACACTACGATTAATTTCACGACGAAGCTTACCGCCCTTGACGCGGATAACATCCTTACGAATTTCCTGGGGTTCTAGCTCACTGAGTTCGCTTGGGCGTAGCCCTGCGAAAAGCAGAATTGCAACTGAACTGGCCATCGCGCCCTCATGTAGCACCGATGCTGCTTTCATTAGCCTCTTGACTGACCCTAAACGCAGTACTTCGATCTGAGTTCTCAGAGCAGGGGGCTTGTCTAAGCGTTCGCATGGGTTTTCTAAACAATAGTGATTCCGCATAGCCCAATTAAAAAAAATGCCGAAACCGGCTTGAAAGGTTCGCCTGGAGTTTGCGTTGGTATACTTGCTTAGTAGACGATTTAGGTCCCTTACACTGATTTCATGAACCTTATGATTAGGATTCGAATCAATTAACGGCTTTGTGACATTACGATAATGCTCTAGGGTATTGGTTGTAATAGCAGTACGGGTGCCTAGGAACAGGTCACGAGCGGCATGGATCGTGATTTCTTCGATCTCGGTTCGATAGTGGCTCTGGGCGAAAGTAACGGCTTGCTCCAGGCTGATTCCAGGCTTGTCGTAGAGGCTATTTCCCAGATCAGTCAATCGCAGGACAAGTTCGGTGAGACTTTTATTACCAGCATATTTTAACGCTTGCTCTGCATCCCTTAATTGCGCCTCGCTCATCGTGGTTCGCATGAGAGAATATTGAATTTCTCGACCACTGAATTCTGCTTCTAAAGCTGCCAGATATTCAACGGCATCGGCCCGATATTTGAAATTCTTACGGACGCGCTCGCCATTGGGCTTGTAACCTTGAACTCGGTAGGAATTCGTGTTGCTCCGATTCTCAACTTGGACGATGCTAAAACGCTGCTCTTTTTTAGGGCGTGCCATCCATTAGTTTTGGACAACATTCCAGGCAACCTCAAGCAAAATACTTATTGATAACGACACAAACGATTGATAATCAATATAAAACAAACTATCGACCCATTAATGGCATGCAAGAGGTCGTCGGTTCGATCCCGATCGGCTCCACCAAAAATATTGCAGCAAATAGTAGCTCCGTTGCGTAAAGCCTGTATGCGCCTTATTCTGCCGCTTAATCCGTGTGCAACTTCCGATACTTAATCGGCGTGTTCCCGAAGCGGATGCGAAAGGCGCGATTGAAGGAAGACGCTGAATTATAGCCGACCTTCTGCGCGATCTCACCTGCGGGCAAATCACTCTCCTTCAGTAAACGTGCTGCCTCATCTAGACGCATGTTGCGGAGCGCTTTCCCCGGAGACTTGCCCCAGCTTTTTTTGAGCTCCCGTGATAGGTGCGAGGGCGAGTAACCCAGCTTACGAGCATAGTCCTTGAACGTCATACAGTCCATCCCCAGCAGGGCCGAGACTGGTGGTTCATTGCTGATGTCGGCATCGATGCGCTCGTAGTTCTCTTCGACGATTTCCCAAATGCGCTGAAACCACTCATAGGCGCTTACGGACACCTCATGCTTGTTACTCTGCGATTTGATCTTCTGCACAAGCTTGCGGAAGATTGGACTCACATCCTGCAACTCGAGATACTCGTGCACAAAACCATAGCGTCGAGTCAGGTAATTGAAAGAATCAATAACGAGCTTACCCTTACAGCAAACCCAATAATAGCGGGCCTCCTCAAGCCCCTTGGGCAAATACGTAACCACTTGGCTCGGTTGCGAGACAAAATAAAGCGTGCCTGGTTGCAGGTTTTTGCTCCTCGATTGATTTTCGTAGGCAATCGCTCCTTCGCACACTAGGCACGCTATATACTGGGGCTCCACCGCATGCTTAAAATGCTTGAACTTATCGTGATGCGTCAGGTGCTCGTAATCGTAACTAATGATCTGGAAATGCGGCCCTTCCCACAGTGGATGGTGCTGGTTGTCGCGTTGGTTGGTAAGGACTCGAGGCATGATGGTGCAGTGTATGCGATTAACTTGCATATACCTAATTAATTGCACCACCTGTTGGAAGCTCTTAATTGGTAAAAATGCATGAAAATGCATATTCCTACAGGCGTTGCCAGTAGATAGAATTAGGACGTTTTGATCGCCCGAGCTCCAATCCACCACTCACCGAAAAATGTAATCGTTGTTATCGCTGATGATACCGACCCGTTTAATCTGGGTTGCTACGGAGGAGACGATTTCCTGACGCCCAATCTGGACGCCTTCGCGCAAAGTGGCATGCAGTTCATGAAGGCCGAGGTTGTGGCCCCAGTCTGCACCCCCAGCCGCTGGTGCTACTTGACTGGGAAGTATCCCGGCCGCTGTAAGGGAGAAGCTTTTCTGGACGAGAACCCAATCGACCGCCCCTACAACCTGCAGTGGAACACCGATATCCAGCCCGGCGAAACCAACCTCGCCACGATAATGCGCGCTGCGAACTACACGACGGGCTATGTTGGCAAATTCCATGCCGGTCGCTACCCGGAAAAGTTCGGACTGATCGATCTCGAGATGGGGCACGATCCCTACTCTCCCGAAAGCGCCAATGCATTGCGCAAAAACCAAGAAATGATTCTCGAAGAAATGCGACGCATTGGCTGGGACGACCCGCGCGCGGTGACCTGGGGTAACCTCGACTTTCAAACACCGCACAACATCGAGACGCACAACCTGGAATGGACGACTGCGGCCGCGCTCAGCTTTTTGGAAGACCACAAGGACGACGAGAAACCGTTCTGCCTCTACTACGGACTGCACACAATCCATGGGCCCAAGCATGGCGAAAACCTTGCCGAGCTCGACCCCCACATCACGGCGGGAGGCCCGATCAATCAGTTGCCCGATGCCGACATGCCGAGCCGCGCCAGCGTGTTGCAGCGCCTGCGTGACCATGGGCTGGACCCCTATCATCGCAACGTCGGCGCCTTGTGGATGGATGATGCTTTTGGCGCGATCATGCGCCGTCTGGACAAGCTCGGTTTGCGGGATAACACGCTCGTTATTTTCAAGGCCGACCACGGTAAGTACTCCAAAGCCACGGTCTACGATGCCGGCGCCCGCGTGCCGATGATCTGGAGCGACCTCGATACGATTGAACCAGACTCGAAGAATCGGCAGTTCGTGCAGAACATCGACTTCTTACCAACACTGCTCGACTACCTGGGCATCACTCTGCCCGCGAATTATCCCATCGACGGCGTCTCCTATAAGCATCTGCTCGAAGGTAGCCACGAACCGATCCGCCAATACTTTTACAACGAGATGGGCATGGCGCGCTCGATCCATAACGAGCGTTGGAAATACATCGCGCTGCGCTATTCGGATTCGATCCTCGAACAACTGGGAGACGGACGCATGCCGCAGCTGCCGAACCACATTGGCATCCCGCGCAATGAAGGCTCCATTTATCAACAGACGGACTACTTCGCCGCCGACCAGCTATACGATCTCCAGCAGGATCGCTATGAAAACATCAATCTAGCGAACCACCCGGATTACCAGGAAGTCTTGCAGAAGATGAAAGCCGAACTCAAGAAGGTCCTCGACAGTTTCGACCATCCGTTCCCGCTTGAGGCCAACGCATTCTACAGCAGCGAAGACTATCTGAAGCTGGGGCAAGCCACGCGCGGCAACAACCGCGAGACACTCGGCAAAGGCAGCTGCTTCGGCGAGCGGTATTGGTAATCGCTTCGCACGCGACGCATGGCTGCGCAAGCAAGCGCCAGCCTTACCAAGTGATCTTATCGAGCTTCTCTGAACCGAAGAGCTTCACCTTGATCTGATCTCCAGCGGAGATATTCACCGATGTGGTGAATTCGTAAAGTTGGCCATCGTTCCGGTTCAGGCTCCAAGTTTCCACTGGGACATCATTCACGTAGAACTTCACGATGCCCGAGTTCGGACCATCGACTAAAGCTACGGTGAAACTGAAGGGGCCGGTCACATCAAACTGCGTGTATGCTAAGCCGATGCTATGACCTTCGGCCACCTGAAGCACCTTGCCACCGCTGGCATTTGCGAACTCCGCAATTTCAATACGGTTGTTCATCGTCATTGCCTCACCTTCGAGCACGCCGTCGGCAAGGTTGTCAGCGTTTATCGTCAAGGCCGCCTTGGACTTGGGTTTTGCTGGCGTCGTTGCGGCAGCCGATTCGCTGGTCGGCTTTTTCTTTTTCACATCACGCTGGCTGGTGCGACTGTCCATGCCTTGGTAGCTCGCGCTCTGATCAAGGCGTCCGCCTCCGTTAAGCTTGCGCGGATCGATCGGCGGCAAGCTCGCGCCCTCATTTGTGATAAGGATGCTGACGGACTCTGCCGGCAGCTCAAATGACTCAAGCACACCATTTTCGATACCGAACTCGCCAACCTCCGTCATGGGCTGATTGATGCTGGACGCATCCTCCTTCAAGTAAGTGTAGAGTGTGGCTTTGCTGCCGCTAAGACCTTCAATTCGAACCGCCTCGGCGCTGGTTTGACGATTCACCATCACCACAGTCATGCGCTCTTCAGTAATGAATGCGGAGAGGTCCTGGCGTGCGCTTTCAACGACCGCTTCCTTCGACTCACCACGGAAGGCTGGCGTGCTTGAGCTCACGCGTCTCACATAGCTTTTGCCTGCCGGTGCCGCGTTCCAAAGCTTCTCAAAGAAGTAGTAGATCGGACGCAGTTGTATCATCTCGCCATCGTCGTAAACGGCGTGCATGCGGTTGTGCATGTTGTAGCAAGGTATCACGGATGCGGTCCATTTTTCTTGTCCAGTTTTCACGTCCACAGACTCCGCTTCTATACGCTGCTGACCTTCCACCTGAAACCAGTTCAGCGCCGCCTCCTTCCAAAAGATATCGGTCTCAAAACAAATGGCGATCGCTTGCTGGCCGGACGCATTCGTAATCGGAATTTGCAGCGTTTCGAACAGGCGCGAGCCGTTGGTCGTCTTAGGCAAAACCGCTTCGCCGATCACCTCACCATCAGCGCCGCCCAAGCGGATCGTCACCTTCATTTCGCTGTTGCTCGTGCTGTAGCGCAACGCAATGTGCGATGGCGAATCGCCCAGCTCAACATCGTTATAGACGAGCTGATTGATCCGAATGCGCCCCAAGCAATCGCCCTCGTCAGCACTCCCCTCTCCCATCAAATCACCCTGCCACAGGTGCCAATAGAACCACGCGTTGAACGCCATGCTGGAGATGTCGCGGTTGAAATGCAGAACGTTTTCTGAAAGTATTTCCCACTCGCTGGACACGTGCGTGTCCGTGATTTCAAACTCCGTCATCCACACTGGTTTGCCCGTGCCGTGGGTGGCGTTGTAGAACTCCTGCAAGAAGTCCGGACGCGCTTGGTAGAGGTTGTTATGCAGGTCGTAAGTATGCGTCGCAATCACCCCGACCGCGTCACGGTAAATGCTATTGGTGTCGAAGGCACCACCAGGCTCCAAGCCCATCATGTTCACGGTGCCCGAGTTAATAAACTGCCGGTTGCCGGGATACATATCATCAACCGGCTTAGCGCCGTCGTCAGCGATGACAAGCACCTCTTCGAGTCCCGCAGCATCAAGCGCCTTGCGCAGCTCAACAATCGTCGTCTGCATCTGCTCGGCAGTGTAAACACAGCCCGGATACCCCGGAGGTCCGAAGTCGGATTCGTTTTGCGGACCGATGCCCACGGGCAACGGCACGCCTTCGTCCCGTAGCCAAACCACCAGCTCGGTCAGCCACGCGGCAACGTCGTCTTCGTAGCCTTCTTTTAGATAATTCAGTTCCCCCTTCGGCGCGCCGTTGGGGTTGTTGATCGTCTTCATCTCCACCGGCGGCGACCAGGGCAACGCATACCATTGCATGCCGCGATCCGTCGCGTTGAGGATGGCTTGCTTGAGATCGTCCCGCTGACGATTGCCCGGAATGCCAACACGGTAGTCGATATGGAAGCGCACAATGTTTGCACCGATATCGGCATAGAGCGCCTGAAGCGATTGCGGGTAGTTGCCCAAGTCAAACTCCGGTCCCCAGTCTGGACGATTCATCGTGGCCATCCCCCAATGAGTGATCGCTTGCTGGTTCTCCGATTCGATCCGAAGTGTCGTCTCGGCGGTAAGTCCGTTGCTCAAAATGAATGCAATGCCCAGCGAGAGAGCGGAGCGAGAAAATCGTTCCCGTGTCATGGTATGGAATGGAGATTGGTCAATGAAATAGCAAATGCGTTAAGTATGAACCTACGCGGCAAAACGAGCGCTACGGGTAGAGAGGATTCACGTTGATCTTGAGTACTTCCTCTTGCGCGCGCTTTTCAACGTGGCCATCCAGAAAGAAGAATTTAGCTTCACCTTTATACCAACGGATGTTCCCCTTTTCGCCGTTGCCTGGATCGATGGGCTCCATCCCGTCGCCGGAAATATTTGAAGAGCGAAACCCCTCCCAAGTTTGAAAGCCGCCGTCCACTAGATACAAATCGCCCGCGGGGCTCAGGTTGCTGTCGACTCCGGAATCTGCTAGAAGGATCTGACGCTCCGGGCGTTTGTAATTCGCAACGATGCGATACTTACCCAAACGGCTCTCACCACCGCGAGTGATGCCGCCGAGCGGCGCGAAATGATAAGCAGTATTTTCAGTAATCAGTCCTTCAGCAACAGCTAGGGGATCTTTGAATGCCGGTGCAATATCACCGATATTGTAGTCGATATCACCACCGAGGTAGGCATTCACTTCGCGGTCCCAGCGGTCGATGTTATCACCATCCAGATTCGTCCAACTGGGGAGCCTGCCGTTGTGCTCTTGAGCAACCCCGATATACGCTAAACCTAGTTGGCGCATATTGCTCATGCCGGTCGCTTCCATAGCACTGGACTTAATATTGCCCACCACCGGGAGAATGATCGCCGCCAAGATACCGATGATAGCAAATACGGCCAACAGCTCAATCAAGGTAAAGGCTGGCTGTTTTGGGTTTCTACAAATGGGGATTGTCGAATTTTTCATGAGGTATAAGGGGATTCATATGGATATCAGCAGACTCGAATCGCTCGATACTCACGCTGCGAATGTATCAACAAGCATAATCGCCAAGCCAATTTTTGGCAATGCACAATAAGGCGCATAATTTACATTTCATGCCGAATGAAAACATCGATGTCGGGCGCACAATTTGAATGATAATGGGCGTTAAATAATGTGCAGTAGAGTCATGCATTCAAATATACGCTGATGACATATCGATTTATCGACCTAACAAATAAAAGTCGAAACTGCACATTTCGCAATTAACTGTTTGTTGTTATTCCTTCAGCAATTTGCTATATTCTAGTGATGACGAAAAAGACACTCCCCCTAATTAGCATTGCACTTGCTGCCACCTCAACTTTTGGACAGATCGCAATTACAGAATACCAAAACAATCCAAACGACTCGAACCAATATAGCGAATTTATCGAAATTTATAACTACTCGGATTCCAGCGTCGACCTAAGCGGCTGGACGATCAGCGACACAGCCGGACTCATTCACACCTACGACAATGTCTTGGCGTCAGGCGAATATTTCATCGTTGCTCGCGTGGCCTCGTCTTTTAACCCTGCGACGAATACTTTCGCGAAGCAGTGGCCGACGATTGGAGAAAGCCCTTCCGTGGTTAGCGCTAACGGATCCATGATCCTCGCGGATGGCGGTGAGAATATCACGCTAACTGATGGAAGCGGATACAATTGGTCCGTCGCCAATTTTGCCGTAACCACTCCTGGTGTCTCGCTTGTCCTGGATAGCAGCTTTGACTTCAGCACGATCACCGCATCGGGGGTCAGCTTTGCGAATGACAGCTCTTACGTCAGCGCGGTCGCGGGCGTCGACAACGCATGGACGAGCACTCAAGGCCAAACCGGCTCACCACTTGCCGGAGCATATTCCCCGATCCCTGAGCCAGGCACGTATGCGCTGCTTGCTGGATGCGCTGCCCTCGCCAGCCTGATGCTACGTCGACGCTGCTAAAGTTCGGCTGAAGCAATCTTGAAAAAACTAGGGGCTGAAGTAGCTAAGGTTAGTGTTTGGTCTCGGAATACCAGTGTTTTAGCTGGCTGAGGAGGATTTTATGGTTACCTGCGTTGAAGCGCCATTCGCACTCCTTTAGGAAGTAGTAAAAGTTGTCCGGTTTAATGCC
>JBNNDZ010000020.1:0-2695 GCA_050285865.1 Puniceicoccales bacterium | reverse complement strand
GTTACAGCCGGACCGGGACACCCCGTTCGGCCATGTACCGCTTCGTCTCTTCGATCGTGTATTCGCCGTAGTGGAAGATGCTCGCCGCCAGGGCCGCACTGGCACCGGCCGTCGTCACCGCCTGATAGAGATGCTCCGGGCAGCCGGCTCCGCCACTGGCGACGACCGGGATCTCGACGGCATCGACGACGGCGCGGGTGATTTCGAGGTCGTAGCCGTCCTTGGTGCCGTCGGCATCCATACTGGTCAGCAAAATCTCACCTGCGCCGAGTTCCGTAACCTTGCGAGCCCATTCGATGGCGTCGAGGCCGGTAGGATTGCGTCCTCCGTGTGTAAACACTTCCCATTTGCCATCGGCCACGCGCTTCGCGTCGATTGCGACGACGATGCACTGGTTGCCAAAGCGCTCCGAAGCTTCGCGGATGAGCTCAGGCGTCTTCACCGCGGAAGTATTCAGTGAAATCTTGTCGGCCCCGGCATTGAGCATCGCACGGATGTCAGCGATGGTCCGCAGCCCCCCGCCAACCGTAAGCGGCATGAAACATTCACTCGCCGTCCGCTCCACGACATCGAGCATGATTGAGCGCTCGTCACTGGAGGCGGTGATGTCCAAAAAAACCAGCTCATCGGCCCCCTGCAACTCGTAAGCCTTGGCTTGCTCCACGGGATCCCCCGCATCAATCAGATTAACAAAATTAACGCCTTTCACGACACGGCCCGCGTGGACGTCAAGGCAAGGGATGATGCGAACGCTTAACATTTTGGATTTCGGATTTCGGATTGCGGATTTATCGTGATGGACCGGGGCGCGTTTTGGCGTTAACTCGCGTTGTATTGATGGATGACACAACCATTGCGACGATTTGGTCCGCTTCTTCAAGTAGTGGTGCCAGTCGATGGCTGGAAATTAATCCAGCTTCTCCGATCATTTCGAGCCAAAGCTGTGTTTCGTCTGCTTCTTCTTCGACGATGCCTAATTTGGCAATGAATTCAGCTTTTGAGCGAGCGCGGCAAGCTGCACGGTAGTTGGCGGCAACAGACGTGGCCGATCTTCCAATTTGATTGCCCAAAATGCGCCCAGAGCGTGTTTCTGGCAGGGCTTCTGCAAGCTTCAATACCCGGAGAGCAAATACCTTGGTCCGGGCCTTGAATTCTTCTTTTCGCATAGCCCGGCTTTAATCCGCAATCCCAAATCCGAATTCCGCAATCAGATCATTCGTCTGCCATGGCGAGGTCGGGCTCGAACTCGATGGTGAGGCGGTATTGCTGGCCGGGGCGCATGATGAGCGGGTGGTCGCGGCGAAGAGCCTGGAGGAAATGGAGCTTGCCCCAGTAAGTTTTGTAGCTGTCGTCGCCGGTCACGGGCTGAGGGTCGGACCATTCAGCGTGGAAGTCGTCCTTGACCACCGATGGGCGGAGGCCTTCCGCGCCGAGGGTGAAGGTCATGCCGTGGCGGTATTGGCTGTGTGGCATTCCCAGCGCGATCAGGTAGCGCATGGACTTCATTTCGACTTGCTGACGGACGGTGAAGACGAACTCGCTGCTCATCTTGCCGCCGACAAAGGTCCAGGTGACCTTGCAGGAGCCGAAGTTGGAAATCATCTTCTCATCCTTGGTGATGAGGTCCGGCTGCTCGTAAGAGAAGGTCAGCGCGCCGCGCATGCCTTGGCGGATGGTGCAGCGCTTGCCGTAGAAGGATGGCAGGACGACCTTGTCGTCGCCAAAATTCAGCTCAGGCAGGAGGATTGGAAGATACTTCGCAACCGGCCAGTCGACGATGCCCGGGCAATGCGGGAAGGCGAGGGAGTCGCTGAAGTGCTCGCGGCCCTGGCTCATCAGCGGAATCTGCACGTGCAGGCCGCTTTCCGGGTCGTGGTAAATGAAGAGGCCCTGTTCTTTGCGGTTGGATTTGTCGAAAACGACGAAGCGGGATACGCGCTTTTGCGGTGCAGGCTTGGCGTCCATGTCGCCGCCGATTGCGCGGGCAAGACGCGCCCATTGGCACAGGTAGCGCGCGGCGTCGAAGTTGGCCATGCGTGTGGTGTGGTTATCGCCAGTGGTGCGTTCTTCGTCACGGATGACGAGGAAGCCGTGCTCGCGGTCCACGTAAGTCAGGAAAAAGAATTGGAACAGGCGGCGCAGCAGGTCGACGAACTTTGGCTTGTCCTGATCGGAAATCCAGCCGTCGCGGAGAGCCTGCATGATAAGGCTGATGCAGTGCATCTGGCCGTAAGCACCGATGCCGCGGCCGTAGGCCCAACCCATGCCGTCCAGGCGGACGATGTCCGGGAGCATCTTCAAATACTTTTCCGCGTGCGTGCGCAGGCTGGGGAGCTTGCGGTCGCGCAGGTGCATGTTGGCGTGCAACTGCAGTGCCTGGCGGATGAAAACGAAGCTGAGGACGCCGTAAATGTCGAAGCAACCGCCGAGGCCGTTGGGTTCGTCATCCATGAATCCGGCGCTGGACTTTTCCTTGATGCGTTCGATGAAGCGGTCAACGAGCTTGCCGGTTTCGTCCTTTTTGGACAGACCCATCGAGAAACGGGTGACGGCCTTGGCGATGTTGAACGACTGCTGGTGACTGTCGTAATCGCTGCGTTGGAGCAAGCGCTTGTCCAGCGTTTCCTGAGTCTGCTCGAGCAGGCGTTCCCATACGGGGTTACGCTCCTTGGCCGGGCTGAAGGACAGCAGGCCG
>JBNNDZ010000019.1:0-9013 GCA_050285865.1 Puniceicoccales bacterium | reverse complement strand
GGGCGGCCAGGAACTGTGGGACGAGATCTACGACCAGTTCGGCGTGAAGGGCTTCCTGTCGGGCAACACTGGTACGCAGGCTGGCGGCTGGTTCCGCGAGGAACTGACCGGCCTTGCGTCGATGCCCGATGGCGTGCAATTGTTGCCTGTTTATCGGCAGTCAGACTTCATCAATCTGTCGATTCACAATTTGGAAGAAGCTCTCCGCGACGGTGCGATCATGGTGGCAATCGTGTTGCTCCTGTTCCTGCTGAACTTGCGCATCACGCTCATCACTTTGACTGCGATACCACTGTCACTGGGGATCACGGTGCTTGTGTTCGACTGGTTGAATTTATCCGTCAACTCGATGACGCTCGGCGGTCTCGCGGTAGCAATCGGGATGGTGGTCGATGACGCCATTGTGGACGTGGAAAATGTCTTTCGCCGCCTGCGGGAAAACGCCGCCCGCACGACACCATTGCCCAAGTTGGAAGTCATTGCGCGGGCTTCGGCCGAGGTTCGTTCATCGATCCTTTACGCGACGATCCTAATCATCCTCGTGTTCTTGCCGTTGATGGCGTTGTCCGGCCTAGAAGGGCGTCTCTTTACCCCGATTGCGCTGGCTACCATTGTGAGCATGGCCGCGTCTTTTGTGGTGTCGCTGACGGTGATTCCGGTGCTCAGTTCATTCCTGCTGAATCCGAAATCCGGAGGCTCGCAACACACGTTCATCGAACGCGGCGTTCGATGGCTTTATCGCGTCACTGTTTTGCGGGCGGCTATCGCGCAACCTTTGCTGGTGGCAGTCGGTGCGTTGGCATTGATTGTATTGGCGGTGTTCGCCGTCACCCGCATGTCGGGTAATTTTCTCCCGGCCTTCCGTGAGCCCACAACTTTGATTGCGACCACGCTGGCACCCGGCACTTCGCTCAAACAAACCACGGAAATTGCCGATGTCGCGTTGGATTTGCTGATGGAAATTCCCGAAGTGGAAACGGTCGGTTATCGGGTGGGACGCGCGGAGAAAGGCGATCACGTGGTGCCGGTGTCCACGGTGGAGTTCGACATTGAATTCATTGAGGAATTTGAACGGCCCCGTGATGAAGTCCTCAATGAAATCCGTGCGACCATGCGCACCGTGCCGGGAACATTCAGCGCCATGAGCACCCCGCTGGCTGACCGTATCGGCCACATGCTTAGTGGGGTGTCGGCCAAAGTCGCGGTGAAAGTCTACGGACCCGACCTCGACACCTTGCGTAAGCTTGGCGTCGAGATTGCCGATATCGCACGTTCGATTCCTGGTTTGGAAGAAGCCCGTGTTGAGCAGCAGGCTCCTATTCCGCAATTGCGTATCGAGGTGGATCGTCAACGGGCATTGGCCTATGGCGTGACACCGGGTGAGCTGAACGCCCAGCTTTCGACCCTGATTGGGGGCGAGGCGGTGGCCGAAGTTTACGAAGGCCAGCGCGTGTTCGACCTCGTGGTGCGTTTGCCCAAAGAGTGGCGTGAAGAACCCGGTCGCCTTGAGCGCATGTATATCGACACGCAGTCGGGGGAGCGCATTCCGCTGAGCTACATTGCGAACCTGCGTCATGCAACCGGACCGAACACCATCCTGCGTGAGAATACCTTGCGGCGCTTCGTGGTGTCGATCAATCCGATGGCGACGGACCTCAATGCTCTCGTTGAAGAACTGCAAGAGCGCGTAACAACCGAGGTCGATTTACCGCCAGGTTATACCATCAGCTTTGAAGGTGAGTATCAGGCTCAGGCTGAGGCGAAGCGGACTATCCTGCTCTCGTCCATCATTGTGGTGCTTGTCATCGCGGTGCTGTTGTATGGTTATTTCCGCAGTGTGACGTTTGTCCTGCTGGTGTTCAGCATTGTGCCGATGTCGCTCATTGGCGCGGTATTCCTGACGGCCGCGACTTTAAACAATATCAGCATCGCGACCCTGGTTGGCTTTATTGCGGTTAGTGGTATTGCCGCGCGAAATAACATCATGTTGCTCGCGCATTACCTGCACCTGATGCGACAGGAAGGCGAAACGTTTTCCCTTTCGCTGGCCATGCGTGGTGCCGAGGAACGCCTCCTGCCGATCCTGATGACGGCAATTTCCGCCGCGCTGGCGCTGATCCCGCTGGTGCTTGCAGCGGACGATCCGGGTAAGGAAATTCTGAATCCGATTGCGATTGTGATCGTGGGTGGGCTGGCCTCGTCGACCGCGCTTGGCCTGCTCTTCACACCATCGATCTTTTATGCCTTCTGCGAAAAGCCGGCGCGCAAGGCCATTGAACGCGAATGTCCGGCCAGCGAATAACGCCTAACTAACATTAAATAATGAATACTAAAAACAATACCGTATCCCTCTTGATTGCCCTGTTGGCGGCAGTCCTAACTCCACTCGCTGCAACCGCGGGCGGGGATCACTCTGCCCACGGCCCTGGTGATATTAATAACGAAACCAAGGCCGGGCCAAACGGGGGTAAAGTTATCAAATCGGTTGAGCCGCACTATGAGTTCTTTGTGCAACCTGACCGCAAGGTGCGCATTACATTTCTCAACGAGGCTGGTCAGCCGATAGCTGCGGATGGGCAGTCGGTCACCGCTATCGGCGGTAGTCGTTCCAATCCCACTCAACTGTCATTCGCGGAAGAGGGTGATGTCCTCGTTTCAGAATCTGTTTTGCCAGATGGAAACAATGTACCGTTGATCTTATCCGTGCAAACGAAGGGTGCCGACCGTCCTGTGCGCGAACGCATTTACGTAAACATGAGCGATTGCGGCAGCTGCGATTACAAGGAATACGCCTGCGTTTGCGGGCACTAGCTGGAAAAGTTTCCAAGGCTCGCCGTCGCTGGCTGGGGTGTTTTACATTTTAATCACATGACGCTTCCAGTCAGCGTAATTCCTACAACTGCGGAATAATCTAAGGGGATGTTTGCTCTCAATGCTTTCTCAAGATTGAGCCTTGGGCAGATTTTCGTTTTGCCCGCTGTGTAGACTTTTAGTAGGTATTGCGTTAATGTTGAAAGCATTTGTTTCTTTGTGTTGTTCACTCGTTTGTGTGGTCGTGGCTTCGGCGCATCCTGCCGATACAAATCAGGATGGTCGCGTAAGTGCAGGTGAACTGGCGACGTATGTTGGCCAGAATGGTCCTGATTCTGAGCTTTCCCTGCAGGGGGTGAACATCTGGAAGTTCGGTGAACTCTATTCAACACTCATTGATGGGGCGGATACTTACTATGTACCGAACCCAGCCGATGGTCGGCGCTTTGTCGCACTGGAGACGTTGAACCCCGTTCCGGCAACCATGATAAAGGTGGTTGGCTTACCAGATAATCCAGCGGGCTACGTTGCCTATTATCAGGTCGGTGGTTTGGAAGAAGTCACCTTTGACACTACGATTGTGGCGGACAACGGGGAAAACCGGCTGGTGGTCCCGCCACACCCGTTGACTCCGATGTTGGGCGGTGAACTTTCCTATGCGATCTACCCGGCTGGTACTGAGCCAACAGTGGAAAACTCATTCTATAGCGGCCAGCTAAGTGTGCAGGGGCTCACGGCGGCACCCAATGAACTCCAGGCTTTGCGTGGCAAAGTAAATCAACTGGTCGATCGATTGGGACAACGAAACGGCGTAGATTACAGTGCATATTTCACGGGGGGCATTTATGAGAACGGTCCTTTTAACAGCGAGGCAGAGCTTGCTCAAATCGCTGCGATTCGTTACCTCGCTGATCCCGACTTCCCCGGTGGATTCGTGGAGTTGGAGCATCAGATTCTGTCTGGCGATGACCCGGCGATTGTTAGTTTGCGAGAGCAGGTTAACGCATTGATTGCACAGGCCGGTGTGACTGATTTTATCGACGAGTACCTAGACCAATTTGAGGCCGATGGCGGTCCTGGGAATTTTCAAGCTTCAGCCAGGCTGGCTCGGAGTGGTTCAGAGGATTTTCTTTTGGACCCGAATCCTACTGACGGTGCTTCGCTCAACCAGCTAATGCGCGAGCAGTATGTTGCTGAGCAAATGTTGACCGAGTCAATTTTCAGTCCGGAAGTTGGTGCTGTCACAGCAGCCATGAGCCTTGCTGGAGCGCCTGGAAAAGTCGCTGCTGCGCCCATCAGTGTGACCATCACCGGGCTCAAGGTCGAATATGAAGCGATGGCTAATACCTATCCTTCAGAGGGAAAGTTGAATGCAGAATTTACCCGTAAGGAGTACTTTCAAGACCAGTGTGATCAGGCGGGCGAGTGGACAGCGACAGCCGTTGTTAAGAGCAAGGGTTGGAGCATTGACGGCGTTGCAACCGATGTCGCACTCACCGCGATTGGCGCGGGTGGTGCCGCAGCTGACGGGATCAAAGCCTTCAAAGCGGCAGGTGCCGCGAGCAATGCTGCGGATGCGGTGGATACAGGTGTTCGCACCGCGCTCATCAATAAGTCCATTGAAACCGCGCAGACTGGCACTGATTTTATCCGTGATGAAGCACTGAAGAAATATCAGGAGCAAAACACCTCTAACGAAGTGCCTTCTAAGACTTGGACGGTGCCGGTTAAGCACCCCTATGCTAGAATGATTCAAGGCGGTCAGCCAGTATTAAACATCTTGGAATTCAGCTACCTGCCGATCAATGTGGGCACCGTAAACGCCTACATTCAAGCGGAGTCGACCGGAGCAAACGCATTCCCCGGTGGGCGCTTGCAGTCGTCGAACCCTGAGCAGATTACAGTACGCGAGGCGAGGGTGCTGATGAGTGGTTGCCCTCCCAGCCAATACGAGCCAGGCGAGGAATATACGATTTCCGCCGAGGCGGTCGAGGTCGGCGATTTGGGAGAGGTCTCGTTTCGATGGGAAGCCACCGGCGGCACGATTTCAAACATCACCTCGGTCGGGGCTGGACGGTCTCAAGCCGTATGGACCGCGCCGGATCCGGCACCTCCCGGCCTTATAACCATCACGGCGACTGCGGAATTTCCACTGTGTGTGCCTGTTGGTGGTGCTTTCCCGGAGGGTAATTGCGTTACCAGCGGAACTAATTTCGAATTGCGCTTCGACCCGGTTCAATCCTGCTATGAGCCCGGTGAGCTTATCTCACTGGAGATGGTTAACTTGAACGACCCTTCATCGCCGCCGAATGTAGATTTTGATCTCGTGACGGGGGTCAGCATCGGCCAACTCAATGTGACGGGCGTCAACACTGCGACGATTACTGCCAGCGAGACCGGGGAGGTGGGTTTCACGGCCACACCCAATGGACAGTCCGCGCAAATGCAGTTCGGTGCATTCACTTTTGGCTGTGGTGAACCGCTAAGCATGCAAATCCAGGTAGCTGATGGGATTGCAGTGGTCGGTTTTTCCATTGATCAAATCCAGTCTTATACGATCTATGGTTCATTTTCGGCGGCCAATGGACGCGTGGTAATGGACTTCAATGCGGCCGATCACCACGCTTATGTTTTGTCCCAGTTGGATGAAGATGATGAGCCTCCGCCCTTTGGAACAGTTGGCTTCAACGCGGCTAACTTTTCCCCGATTGTAATCCCAAATTTTTCTTTACGCGTAGAATTCGATTACACTGAAGACGGGTGTGACTTCCCGATGCCCGTTCCCTTTACCACCTGCCTGAACGAGGCGAACCCGGAGAACACAATAGATCAAGTCGTGGGTCTGGCCAGCGATTACGCCCTCGACCCCTTTCTGGCCGGATCGAAAACCGGAGTTGACGGGCATTATGTTTATAACGTGAACCTTATCCCGGTCCAATAGCGTGGCCTTTTACATGGATATGAAAACGACATTTACCATTCTTCCTATACTCGCTGTGAGCACATTCGCACCGTTGGATGCTGCGCAAACCACGTTGTCGGGGTCACGCTACGAATACTCGTTCACACCGCCGGCAAGTGTGGTGCCGCCTTACTTTGTAACGCAAAGTTTAAGTGCTGATCAGGTAGCTCGGAATGTTACTTCGGGCGGTGTTTTTGATGCCGATTCCAATTCGATTAAGTGGGGACCGTTTTTGAATGCTGAAGAGCGAGCGTTGGCCTTCGATGTAATTGGGCAGTCGACATCGGTGTCTGCTCCCATTGTGGTTACCGCAGATAGCGAGACCACGCTTGCGGTGACGCCAGCTCAAGCTCCTGCTAATCCGTTTCTTGTGTGGATGGAAGAAAGCCTCCCTTCGGTGCCGCCAACTCAGCGGGCGGTGGATGGTAATATGGACGGCGACCAGTTCCCCAATTTCGCGGAGTATATTCTTGGTTTCGATGCGAGCGTTTTCAATCCAGCATCTGATGCGCTGCGATTAAGTCCGGATGGGCTTGGAGGTTTTAATATCGAGTTGGAACGTGTCCGAGGTCTGACCGACTTTCAGGTCCTAGTTGAGCAAGTTGACCTATCTTCAGGGGATACAATGCCAATGACTCCGGTCGACCAACAAAACGCAGGGGACTTCGTGACAGAGCTGTTTAACCAAAACAGCGATTCCGTATTTGTTCGACTGGTTTTTCTTCCTTTCGCTTCTGAGGAGGAGTGACCCTTCAAAGGGGTGACTCCAAACCAATGATACGGGTTCAACGCGTGTAGATGACAAAGTCCGCGCGGTCTTTGTCATCTTCGTCAAAGGTCGTCGGATCTTCCTGGCGTATAATGCTTACGGTGATGACGTCCAACCCTGGCGCGGCATGACGAACGCGTTGGGCGAGTCCGCCTTCGCTGGCAATGTGAAAGTCACCGACTAGCAAGACCACCTTGGGGTGGGAGGCATGGGCATCCAGCACGGCGTCGGCCATGGTGGCATCCCATAACTGTTGGGCGCGGAAAAATCCACTCGTGTCCATTGCGTGCCCATGCCCATGGCCGTGGCCATGCCCACCCATCAAGGCAAAGAACCGGTCGCGGTATGCGGTGTCATCCACCTCTGCGTCTGGCGTCACGAAACGTTCCTCGGGCGACTGGGCGGCGATCGCGGTCAGTACTGCATGGTCTTCAATGCGGGCGAGCTTCACGTAAGCGCGGGGTGTATTTGCGGTGATTAGGCGGGCACCGTGTGCTTGATGATGCCGCACGGCATCGACCACTGGAAGATACCATGCTCGCCAGTTGTCTTCATTGCCGCCCCAGCTCTTTGAGTCGGTGGCTTCAAAGAGCGCCTTGTCCGAGATCTTTCCCTGCGTGTAGAAATCGACGATGGTTTGTTCGTCACGTTCAAACATCTCCATTGCCACCGCAGCATTGGGCGTATGCGTCAGCACTGTCTCGACGAGCTTCAGCTCAAGCTCATGCGCAAGTGCGTTGTCGTGCTGCTCGCCAATGAGAATGACATCAGCCTGCGTGACTCGCGCGGAAAGCGTTTCCCAGTTTGATTCTTTTCCATCTTGGTAGGTCACCCAATCTGGCCCGGCTGCGGGGGCAGAGGGCTCAGTAATTGCCTGAGTTTCGGCCTTGGGCTGTGTCTCCATGCTACTGCAACCTGCTGCAAGCAAGGCGAGGCCCAAAGTTAAGCACTGGCCGAATTTGTGAGTAGAAAAATTAATAATAGAATTGCAAGTTATAAAAATATTTGATTCCATACTATGGCGATATCAGGGTTTTTTCATGCAAGCCACGCTTTCGCGTCACGGTCATGAGAAAGAGACTCATTCTGTTGTTAATGAAGCACTTTGTGCGGATCGACGTTTGAGGCAAGCCAAGGTTAAGGAGAAGCCGCCGTCCGATCACCATCACGAAGGGCGGGCACTGGCAGGTGAGCCGCTTGGGGCGGATTTTGCTGACTGGGCACCAACTGCCTTTATTGAGCGGTCGGACTCGCCCCTTTGTTTGTATCTGCACGTTCCATTCTGTCGTCACCGGTGCGCATTTTGTCCGTTCTACCGCAATGCGCATGCAGATGGGTTCAGTGCCGATTATGCCGCTCTTTTGCATGCTGACATAGATCGCACAGCTCGAGCTTTGGGCGACTACGGGAAGACCCGACGCGTGGATGCCGTGTTCTTTGGTGGCGGCACACCGAGTGACTTGGAGGCGAAAGACTTGGCGGGTGTTATCGTGGCGCTCAAAGAGAATTTCCTCATTGATGCCGAAACCGAAATCACCGTAGAGGGTCGCTTCCGGGACTTCACTACAGAAAAGGCGAGGGCCTGGGTTGCTGCCGGTGCCAATCGCTTCTCGCTGGGCCTGCAAACGGCGGACGTCGGTATTCGTCGCCGATTGGGACGTCTTGCGGATCGAGACGAAATGCGGAGTGTGCTGACGAATCTCGCGGACACTGGAGCGTTGGTGATCGTTGACCTCATCTATGGCTTGCCGGGTCAGACTACTAAAACGCTCGCTGAGGACATCCGCTTCCTGGCCGAAGAAACCCCCGTGGATGGTCTCGATTGCTACGAGTTAAAGCAATTTCCCGGTAGTCCGCTGGCCAAAATGTTGGAAAATGGACGCCTTCCCCCTGCCGCGACAACCGACGAGCGTTCTGCGATGTTCCGTGTCGCCTGTGATCTGCTTGATGCTTATGGATTCGATCATTTTATGGAGAAACATTGGCGTCGCAACGAGTCGGAGCGTTCTTTATACAATCGCTTCGCAAAGAACGAATCAGTTGACGTTCTCCCGTTCGGCAGTGGTGCAGGTGGCCGATTGGGCCAGACATCCATCATGCGTGACGGAGTTTTGGTGAATTACCGACAGCAGTTGCTAACGGGTTGACCGTGTCCACTTCAACGGAGCCACTTGCCAAGTTAGTCTGATCCTTTATAAAGGGATCAGGAAAATGAAGGGCAAGAGATACAGCACCGAACAGAAGATCCGGCTATTCCCACCCCTTCAACGGACTGTGGTCTTTGTTTGCCAGCGCTTTCCGACTCTTGCCATGTGCGGTGCGAACGCGGGCCCGTTTTGATAGGAGACTGGTAGGAGTTTCGTCAGTCGTTGACTGGTTGGTGCTCAGGGCGGGAGTCGAACCCGCACGCCTCTCGGCACTGCCGCCCATCAGCTATAATCGATATGGTTCTTTTTTGTGCGCGTTGCAAT
>JBNNDZ010000018.1:0-4360 GCA_050285865.1 Puniceicoccales bacterium | reverse complement strand
ATGGCTTTCGTGGGCTTATCATGGAAGGGCGAGACATCGGGTCCGTCATTTTCCCCGATGCTGATCTGCGCATTTTCCTCGAAGCCGATGCCGCTACCCGCGCCGAACGCCGTGCCGCTGACGGCGAGCAGGATTCCGTGGAAGCGCGGGACAAAATTGACTCTTCCCGCAAGGCTGCGCCCCTTACCTGTCCCGAAGGCGCGCTGCGTATCGACAACTCCAACCTGACCCTCGACGAAGTGGTCGATGAAATCGTCGCTGCCGCCGCGGCGAAAAGCGCCTTGTAACGACTTATGCCCGACCTGCCCCCCAGCCCGGTTCGGCACTTGCCGATGAAGCCCTTTTACCGCGCCTGTCGGCAATGGTTACTCGACTGGTTTCGTCTGTTGA
Organism: Puniceicoccales bacterium; assembly: GCA_050285865.1. Lineage (GTDB taxonomy): Bacteria > Verrucomicrobiota > Verrucomicrobiia > Opitutales > Cerasicoccaceae > Cerasicoccus. Next base: position 3,970 of record JBNNDZ010000018.1, on the reverse strand, counting down.
ACGGGCTGACGGTGAGCGGGCAGGAACACATTCCGACGGAGGGTCCGTTCCTGCTGGCTTGCAATCATGCCAGCTTCCTTGATCCGCCTGTCTTCGCCGCGGCCTGTCCGCGCGAACTCCACTTTTTCGCCCGCAAGACACTCTGGAAGGGCTCGTTTGGGACGCTCATCACCAACCTGAACGCTATCCCGATTGACCGCGATGGAGAACGCGACCTGGAGGCCTTTCGCCGGGTGTTTTCGACCTTGAAAGACGGTGAATCGTTGCTGGTTTTCCCCGAAGGCACGCGTACGGACGACGGTTCACTGCATGACGGGAAAAAGGGCGTTGGCCTGATTGCCTGTCGCGCGCAGGCCCCAGTGGCCCCGGCGCGCATTTTTGGCAGCTACGAGATGTGGAACCGTCACCACAAGTTGCCCCGGTTGACAAAGCCGCTCGGCGTCGCTTTCGGTCCGATGATCCCGGCGGATGTCTACGATCCCGGCAAGACCGATCCCGACCGCTACCAAACCGCCGCCAACCGCATCATGCAGGCCATCGGCCAGTTGGAAGACCCGCGCAATTTGGACCGTGCGGGCCAGCGGGCGGTATAGTAACTGGTAGCGCGGTTGGTCCTCCAACCGCATAACGTATGCTTGGCCGCATAACGTTTCCTCGCCACATAATAAGTGCCCAGTCGTATTACGACTGCCCAGCCGTAACGGCATGCACGCAGCTATAGCAGCGCCCCAACGTAGCCGCCTTACCCGGCCACTTGGAAGAACTTACGTTTGCCAGCCTGGATGACGAGCGCACCCGCTGGGCGGGCGATGCTAAGTGACGGATCGCTGACGGGCTCGTCGTCAATCTTGACGGCACCTTGCTCGATGAGGCGGCGGATCTCCTTTTTGCTCGGGAAAAGATCGGTGGCAGCCATGATGTTGACCAAGCCGCATTCCTCGGCGTCGACCCCGGCCAAGTCGCCCCAGGTGAACTCGGGCATGTCGTCTGGTCGCTGGTTTTTGGTGAAGACTTGCTCGAACTGCTCGAGCTCGTGCTTGGCCTCCTGGAGCGAGTAGAACATTGCCACCAGTGAAGAAGCGAGGTGCTTCTTGGCCACCATCGGGTGGTCCTTTTTATGGGTCTCAATCTGGTCGGCGTCGAACTCCAGCAGGAGCTTGTAGTAGTCCCACATGGTTTCGTCACTGATGGACATGACCTTGCCGAACATGTCTTTCGGCGAGTCGTTGAAGGAAATGTAGTTGTCCAAGCTCTTGGACATCTTCTTCACGCCGTCGAGACCGACGAGCAGTGGCATCGTGATGACGGCCTGCATCGGCATACCGGCGTCCTTCTGGAGCTGGCGTCCAACGAGCATGTTGAAAAGCTGGTCGGTGCCGCCGAGTTCGACGTCGGCTTTCAGCATGATGGAGTCGTAGCCCTGCACAAGTGGGTAGAGGAACTCGACGATGGAAATTGGGCTGTTCTCGCGGTAGCGCTTGGCAAAGTCGTCGCGCTCAAGCATGCGGGCGACGGTCATCTTGCGGGCGAGGTTCAGCGTGTCACCGAAGCTCATCTTGTTGAACCATTCGCTGTTGAAGCAAACCAGAGTGCGCTCCTCGTCGAGGACCTTGAAGGCTTGCGCGAGGTAGGTTTCGGCGTTGGCGCGAACTTCTTCCGGGGTGAGCACCGGGCGCGTGGCCGAGCGGCCGCTGGGGTCGCCAATGCTCGCGGTGTAGTCGCCGATGAGCAGGATGCACTCGTGGCCCATGTCCTGAAATTGCTTCATCTTGTTGAAGACAACCAGGTGGCCGAAGGTGAGGTCGGGCCGGGTGGGATCCACGCCGAGTTTTACGCGCAGCTTTTTGCCGGCACGGACGCGGTCGAGGAGTTCTTCACCGCCGATGATGGTGTCGGCGTTTTGTGCAAATATAGCGAGTCGGCTCATGGGGGGCTTTCTTGAAATAGGGCAGTAAGGCGTCCCATCTGCCCCGCGTAAAGACAGAAAAAGCCACCGCAATGCACGGTGGCTTGTGCCAACAATTTCCTGCTTGGTTATTTACGAAGGCGTCGGTGCGCGACGACGCCCAAAATTGCCAAGCCAGCAATGATGGAGTAGAAGGACGGTTCGGGGACGACGGTCAGGCGGGCGAAGTCGGCATTGGCACCAGTTCCCCAGTTCCATGTGTAGACACCGGGAGTTACGCCGAGCTCGCTCATGTTGTTGAACGGGTATGTATTTACTGCACTTAGTGGCGCACCGGATTGATAAAATCTGGGGAGCAGCATGTATAAGTCGCTGGCTAATTCGATTGCGAATCCGTTTCCACTACTATCGGGATAGTCATCGAAAATACCGCCCGGGCCGAAATTGCTGGGCCCGGTAAGGCCTTCGTAGATTTCCATGTCGTTGTTGTTCGTGCCTATGCCGAATGTGCCGAAGTCCGCGTGGATGAATGTTTCCAGCGGTAATGTGCCGACGTGGTTCAGCTCAGTGGTATTCACCGTGCCATCGGCGGTGACCTTAAAACCTGTGCCATCAGGAAAGATGCGGATTTCAATGGAGGCCGATGCTTGGGAGAAAGCGATGGTTGCGATTAATACAGTGAGTAGCTTATTCATGGTTGCAGGTATGCTATGTGTCGTTGAACTAGGCAAGCCGGTTTGCAGTGTGCTCGAATATCGGGCGATGTCCCTGCTATGCTTGACTTGCCCCGAGCTTGGTCGTTGGTTGTTAGTCGATCTTAACTAATTCAATATCATGGCACTTGCTACTGGAACCACCGCACCCGAATTCACGCTCAAGACGAAGAACGCCGACGGCCTGCAGGACGTCTCCCTGAAGGATAACCTCGGCTCGAAGAAGACCGTGCTCTTGTTTTTCCCACTCGCTTTCACCAGCGTTTGCCAGGACGAGCTTTGCACGATGAGCGCCAATCTCGAGGAATACTCCAAGCTGAACGCCGCCGTTTACGGCCTCTCGGTTGACAGCCCCTTTGCTCAGGAAGCCTTCGCGCAGAAGAACAACATCACCGTGCCGCTTCTGTCGGACTTCAACAAGGAAGTCGCGGGTGCTTACGATGTGCTCTACGCCGACCTGCTCGGTTTCAAGGGCGTTGCGAAGCGTTCGGCCTTCGTTATCGACGAAGACGGCAAAATCGTCTATTCGTGGTCTTCGGAAGATCCGCACAACCTGCCTCCCTTCGATGAATTGAAGGCTGCGCTGGGTTGATCGACCACCGCGCCGGGCTGAGGCGCGCGACTCGCATCAAACTTGCTTAGCTTTAACGACATTTATGACAAAACTCGCCGATCCGTTCAACGTAGTTACAGAATTACCGAACGCGGGCGTTTATTATTCGCTGCCCGCGCTTGAAAACGCCGGAGTTGGGCCCGTTTCCCAACTGCCGGTTTCAATCCGAATCGTGCTCGAAAGCCTGCTCCGCAATTGCGGCACGGCAGGCATTACGGAGGACGATGTCAAGCGCCTGGCAAATTGGAATGCCGAGCGGCCCGCCAGTGAGGAGGTGCCGTTCGTCGTTTCCCGTATTGTCCTGCAGGACTTTACCGGCGTGCCGCTGTTGGTGGACCTCGCGGCCATGCGTGATGCCGTGGCAGAGCTCAACCAGGACCCGCAGCTGATTGAGCCGCTGGTCCCGGTGGACCTCGTGGTTGACCACTCGGTGCAAGTTGACCGCGCGGGCACAGCCAACGCATTCGTGGCCAATCTCGAGCGTGAGTTCGAGCGCAACCGTGAGCGTTACGAATTCCTCAAGTGGGGGCAGCAGGCCTTTGAAACTTTCAGCGTGGTGCCGCCCGCAATCGGTATCGTTCACCAGGTGAATCTGGAGTATCTGGCGCGCGTGGTGTTTGAAAAGGAAGTCGACGGGCAGACGGTGCTTTACCCGGACAGCCTGGTGGGCACGGACTCGCACACGACGATGATTAACGGCCTCGGCATTGTGGGCTGGGGCGTGGGCGGCATTGAGGC
>JBNNDZ010000017.1:0-10131 GCA_050285865.1 Puniceicoccales bacterium | reverse complement strand
GCATCTTCGTCGTGGACGCCTTTCATGTAAGCCTCTTCATAGCGCGGGGCCATGAATCGTTGCACGAACTCCAGTCGAGCTTTGTCCGACAAAGTAGAATACTCTGCGGCAGAAATTAAGAGGTCACTGGGGGTGCTTTTCGCCGGTGATTCAAAATGCTTGAGCAGTTGAAATGCTAGGTATTCACCGCGGTAAACTTCATCCGTTTCACTGATCGTTTGCATTTCCCAGACCGGCTTGGTGGCGAGCAAAGCGTCGTCTTTAATGCGCTCGAAAAACTGCGTGCCGGAGAGGTGGAAATAGATGTCGCCGTCGCGCTGCACGGTAGTCAGCGCGAGCTCTTGCGTATTCACGCTGAATGGGTGGCGGCCGAAGCGAATGGTGTTTTCGCCGTCGACGAAAAGTTCCTGCTTGTCCTTGAGTTGGCGGATGGCGTCGCTCTGGATCGTTTTGAGTTGGCCGAGAACGTCGTCGCCTTTCAGGTTTTCGCCGACTTCGCCGAGTTCACGAGCGATGTCGCGGACTTTTTCGACCATCAGATCGCTGGCGAAATAGCCGTTGATATCGGTAATTTCCTTAAAGCTTTTTGCACGCTTTTCGATGCCGCCAAGGATACGTTTGGCGCTGGCAAGCAGGCGGGTGGTCTGCCGGTTGCGTGCCTCCTGGAGGGACATTTTCTTAGTCTCGAAAGCCTGGTAAAGCTCGTCGCGCTTGGCCGCAAGTTGGTCGAAGTATTCGTCGAAGTCGGCGTAGCGGCCTTCTAATTCCTCCAACTGCACCATGAGTTTGGAGAGGTAGTCGTCGCACTGCGCAGGCGTTTCGCAAAGGTCGAGGTAATTCGTGACCGCCTGATTGAGCAGCTTGAGCTGTGCCTGAAACTGCGCCGCGCCCTCGGACTTCATCAGCTCCTTGCGGCGTGACTTGAGGTCGTTGCGGACCTGGTTGAGGCGCGAGTAGATGTTGGAAATCGAATCAATAATGCGCGTGGTCTGCGTCGCATCTTCGATCTTCAAATTGCTAACGATTTCAATGAGCAACTCCAGCTCGGCTCCGGCCTCGTCGAGCTTTTCCTCGATACTGTTGGCCTCGGTGACTTTGTTGACAGACTCGATTGCGGTGGCCTGCTCCTCGACGGCATTGCGGTAGGGATCGAGCGCTTCGTCGAGCAGGAGAAATTCGACGGCCTGATGCGCGACATCTTCGGACAAGCCGCGCACTTGCGCTTCGAGTTTTTCGGTGAGTGGGATGTCCGCATAGCGCAGATCGCGCAGGCCGATGATTTCGCCGCGCGCCGTGCGCAGGTCTGCGAGGCTGCGAACAAAGCCCATGATGTCATCCGGGCGCGTGCTGCCGACCTCGGTGGTGAGGCGGCGGACTTTTTTGGCGACGGCGGTAGTTTGTTCGCTGGTCGACTTGCGGATGCGTTGGACTTTGTCGAACTCGTCGATGGCGCTTTGCGCGGTCTTGTTGATCGTTTGCAGTGTCTCGCGAACGTTGGCCGCCTCGGCGTTATCGAGCCAGAAATAGGTGTCGAGCACATCGCCGGTCAGCTTGACCATGTCGACGTAAAGCCCGGCGTAATTTTCATCCTTTTGGAGCAGGTTGTAAACGCCGTAGCATTCGCTCATGGCGCGGACGATTTCCTTGTTCCCGACTTTGAAAAGGAAGCTTTCCTTGTCGCCAGCGGGCGGGAGGTCGGCGCTGGTGAAGGGCGTTTGCCAGATTTGCAGCGCGTGGTGTTTCTGTGCTTCGTCGCCGCCGCGGAAGTAAACCATTTCGCCGTTGTCGAAGATGGTGAAGCCGTGGCAAAAAATCGGCGTGGCAACGGTTTGCTGGATGAGGTTGTAGCTCATCAACACGTATTCACCGGTCACGCGTTCGTAGAACGAAAAGAGAAAATCTTCGCCGTTGGGGGCCTTGACGAGGCGCTCGAACCACATGTTGCTGTGGTCGCTGTCGAAGAGCTTGCACTCGCCGCTGTGCAGGTAGTAGCCGTTGGCGAAAATCACCCCCTGGTCCTCGGGCAGTGCGACGCAACTGGTGCCGATGGCGTCCGTGCGGCGGACTTCATTTACCTTGCTGTTGAAGATGAAATAACGGGTTTGCTTTTCCTGATAAGGCTTGATGCGGAGCAGGATGAGGTCGCCCACGACAGCGTAGTAGATGTCGGCGTCATCGAGGGTTTGATCGGGGTAATCGACGGGCTCGGCATAGATGCCTTCGCCGCTGGCGGTGTTGTCTTCAACTTTGATCGTGAGGTCGCCGCCGACGGTTTCCACGAATACTTTATCCTCGATGGAAACGTGGGGGTGCTGGCCACCGCGCTGCATGTCGCGGTGGGCGCGAATCCATTGAAACGAATGCTGATCCGGGTAGCCGAACTCGGTGTCGAAGCGGTTGCCGAGGTATTCCAAGCCGTCGTCGGTGATGACCCACTTGAAGACCTTGATGTCGCGCATGTCCTCGCTGATCCGAAAGGCCATGTAGAGCACCTGGCCGGTCACGAGGAACTTCACAAATGCCGTCGCCTTGTAATACTTGTAGAGGTAGGCGAAGTCTTCACGGAACTCGACGCTGTTGAGCAGATCGAGCGGCTCGGCGTGGAAGTTGTGGTCCTGATAATCGAAGCGGAAAACGGCGAAAACATCACCGACTTCCATTTGCGATTTGAGGCCCAGGCGGACGTTGTAGCCGAAGAGAAACTTCCCGTTCGGTAGCGCAACCATGTCGCGCGGCACGCAGTTGTGCTCCGTTGTGATGCGGTCGGTGGCGATGAGTTTATTTTCCACCGCGCCGAAGACGCTTTGACGGTTGCTGTTGAGCGATTGGAGTCGCTCCAGTAGTTGCGCGCCCTGTTGGTCGAGCCGCTGCCGGATGACTTCATACGCGCCGCCTTCGAGCTTTTGTACAGGCTTTGTCGATATGTCAGCTTCTGTGTTGCTTGCAGCCATGTGGGTTTTTCGTCCGTGGTCCTTTGTCCTTGGTCCTTAGTCGTAGTGATCGAGCCAGTTGGCTTTCGCCAATGACTGCGGACTACGGACTAAGGACACCCTCGACTAGAACTGATTAGTTCCTAATCAGTTGATCGAAGAACTCGCCGGCTTTTTTGCCGCTGATGCCGTATTTTTCGGCGAGAGATTGGAGGTCGGTGATCTCCTTTTTGTCGTCGCCGTCAGCCTGGTCGGCCAAGCGGTGGAGGAGGGCTGCGATGGAGAGATTTTTAATGTCCTCCGTCGAGATGTTGAACTGCTGCGTCCACTGCTTGAGTTTTTCCTTGAAGTAGTCCGCGTTGCCATTGAAGAAGGTCTCCTTGACGTCGGTGAGTGTGTGGGAGTGGTCCAGCATGCGGTCCACGGACTTGCCGCGGGTGACGGCACCAACGATGCGATCGTAGAAGTCCGTGCTGCCGCCGACGATGTCGACCTTGGTGTTCTTGAGGGCTTCGGCGAGGATGATGGCCTGGTGCTCGGCGATCTTTTCGTTGATCTCGATTTCGGCCAGCTCGATTTGTTTGTCCTTTTCCAGACGGAGTTTGAACTCTTCGTGCTCCTTGCCAGCTTCGTTGAAGAGCTTCATGGCCTCGGCCTTCTGGTTGATACCCTGTGCTTCAGCAGCGAACTTCTTCTCGTTGACCATTGCCTCGGCTTCGCCCTGTTTTTGGAACGCAGCGGCCTTGGCTTCGAGGACCTTGGCTTCGCCCAAACCGGTGGCAGCGGCTTCGGCGCTAGTGCCCTCGGCGAGGGTCTTTTTGGCAGCGGATTCGCGACCGGCGGCCGTTTCGTTGGCCTCGGCGGAGATCACGGTTTCTTCGGCGCGCAGCTCGGTTGCCTTTTTGGACGATTCCGCCTTGCGGACTTCATGGTAATAGAGTTCGTCGGCCTTGAGCTGCTCGGCTTCCTTACTGGCCTGCGCGGTTTTGACCTTCTCAACAAGCTGTTCCTCGGCGCGTTGTTCGGCGGCGGTGACGGCGACCTTCTTCGCACGCTCGGCCCCGGCGAATGCTTCGGTGTCCTTGATTTTTTCCTGCTCAACGACAACGGTCTTTTCGACCATCACGCGCTCCTTGATGACCTCTTGGATCTCGCGTTTTTCCTTTTCGATGGCCTTGTCTTTTTCGATGTCGGCTAGCGAGGTGACCTTGTTTCGCTCAACGATCTCCAACTGGCGGTCGCGCTCGACGCGCTCGGTTTCGATGGCCTCGGTGCGGTCCTTGGCCTTCATCGCCACGATGATCTGGCGCTGCTTGTTTTCCTCGGCGATGGAAAGTTCTTCCTCGGTTGCAATGCGGGCCTGCTCGGCGCGAAGGCGTTGTTCTTCGTGGACGCGGGCCGCTTCGGCCTCCTCGCGGGAGGTGATGACCGCGATTTCGCGCTTTTGCTTTTGCTCGGCTTCGGCTTGTTGCTTTTCGAGTTCGAGGACGGCCTCGCGCGCTTCGACGTTTTGCTTGGTGATCGTCTTGATGCGATCCTGGTCAATCTGGTTCGCGAGGATTTTCTCCCGCGAGGTGCGCTCGGTGATTTTCTTAATACCCTCGGCGTCGAGGATGTTGTCCGGGTTGAGTTCGGTGAGGGCGGTCTGCTCAAGGTAGTCGATGGCACAGTCGTCGAGGACGTAACCGTTGAGGTCCACCCCGATGACCTTCTTGATCTCGTCGCGGAATTTTTCGCGCTCGGTGTAAAGCTCCTCAAAATCGAACTGCTTGCCAACGGTCTTGAGCGCTTCGGAGAATTTTGCATCGAAGAGCACGCGGATTTGCTCGGGGTCCGTGGCGCGCTTACAACCGATGGTCGTCGCAACCTGGCGGACGTCTTCGACGGTGTCATTGATGCGAACGAAGAAGTCGACGGTGATGTCGGCGCGGATGTTATCCTTACAGATCAGGCCTTCCTTGCCGCGACGATCGACGCGGACCCGCTTGATCGAGATATCCATCGTCTCGATGAGCTGGGCAAATGGGACAACGAAGATGCCCGAGAAGGAGACATTGATGCCGCCCATGCCGGTGCGGACCAGGGCCTGGCCCTGTGGAGTCTTGCGATAGAGGATCATGATGGTTTCAGGTGATGACGGTTAGCGTGTTATTTAAAGGGCGCGAAAGAGCAGGCCGCCGCCTTGGCGGGCGCTGATCTCGGGCGGAAATTTATCGATGTGGTCCAGGGCAATGCCGTCCACGACCAGCCCCGGAATGAGCGGTGCCAGACGCTGCGAAAGACCTTCTTTGAAGCGCTGGGGCTCGTCGCGGATTTCATCCCAGTTGAACTCACCGGCAGCGGCGCGGACAGCGTTGTCCATGTCGTCGCGGACAACGGCCACCAGAGCGGCTTCGTCATTGAGCGTATCCAGACCAAAGTGGGCGACGGCGAGCGCGATTTCTTCCGGCGTTTTGGCGGCACGGAAGTAGATGGTCACCTCGAGGTCGAAGAGTTGCTCTCCTTTGGTAATAAGCGGGTTTTCGGGACCCCTGTAAGAGAGGGCCAGCCGCGAAAGTGAAAGGTCCAGCGTGGCGCAGGTTTGTAGGCCGGGGAGGGCGAACATACCGCCCAGCGAGACTTTTGCGCCGCCGAGTCCGGTCCGCACCAGCGCCTCACTCGAACGCGGGGCGCGGTAGCAAAGCAGCGCCAGTGCGACGATGACCGCGAGCACGCCGAGGATGATGGCGAGCGGCATCATGACGGCTGGGCCGCTCCTTTCGGCGCTTCGGCAGTTTTCTCCACCATGTAGGTTTTGCCCTCGCTGCCTTTTTTGACAATGCGGGCATAGTCGCCTTTGGTGAGTGGGGTGCTGCCAGGCAGAAGTTGGGCGTTGAAGGTGATGGGGACGCCGTTGTGGCGGATTTCCACCTGACCGAATTTCTCGCTGACCTCGCCGGTGACGACAACGCCGATCTCGTCGATGAAGCTCTCGTCCTGCGGCGTCATTCCGGCCACGCGTTTAATCAGGCGGCCGACAAAGCGGAGGATGGCGCGGGTGATGAACAGCGCCAGTGCAGCGCATGCGGCCATGATCGCAATGCCGATGGCCCACACGCTGGCGGGATTGAAGATGGTATTGAGGACCATCATTGAGGTCCAGGCCAGGAAGGCGAAAAACGATACGCCGACCCAGAAAGGGGCTTCGCCATCGGTCAGGGCGCTGGAGGCCCGGGAAAACAGGCCGTCGGGCTCGCCGTTCAGATCGCCATCGAAATCGAAGTCAAACGCCGCCCCGCAAAGGGTGAGGAAGACCTTGAGTGCAAGGTAGCACAGCACAATCCCCAGCAGAATGGTAAATGGTAAATTGTACCAGCGCAGGGCCTCGTCGTATAGTTGCTGGAGCAGTTCCATGTCGGGTAGAGTTAGCGTCATTGCTTCTGGCGGTTCTGGTTAACTTTGTCCAGTATAGTCGGTGTCACGCCTCAGTTACTATTATATTTGGTGGGGAATATTATAAACGCTTCCGCCTCGTTGTGCTTGGATTCGGTATCCGAAATAACGTCACATTGAGCGATTCGCCAGAGTTGACGCGCGGGAATCTGCCGCTAGCGTGCTCGACCATGCGCACTACCTGGCACTCGCAAGAAACAAATTTTCCCCGCTTCATCCTCGCTGGCGACATCGGCGGGACGAACAGCAACCTCGCACTCCTGGGGGAGTGTGAGGGCAAGTTTACGCTTCTGGTCGAGTGCGTCTTCCCCAGTCAGGATATAATCGGCCTGGTGGAGCCGCTGAAGCAAACCCTGGCCGAGGCGGCCAAGCGCTTTGAGGGCATCAAAATTGAACGGTGCTGCATCAGTGGAGCCGGTCCGGTGGAAGACAATTACTGCCGACTGACCAATGTATCCTGGAATATAGATGGTCCGGAAATCGAGCGGGCTCTGGGCATTCCGACAAAGGTCATCAATGACTTTCTGGCCATCAGCTATGGGGTGCCGCTGCTCGACGTCAACAACCCGGACCAAATCACCCAGCTTGCGCATTCCGACGGCACTTACTCGAAGCAGAACGGGGATGTGTCGCTCGTCATCGGAGCCGGCACGGGTTTGGGCGTGGGCTTCGTCATTAATCACGGGGGCAAGATGGTGGCCTATCCCTCGGAAGGCGGCCATGCGAGCTTCGCCAATTTCGACGCGGAAACGAGCGACCTGAAATACTACGTGATCCGCGAAACCAATTTTGCCTCCGAGATCGAAATGTTGGTTTCGGGTCGTGGATTGGCGAACATCTTCAACTTTTTCCGCGACGTGCGGAAGGTCACCATGACGGGGGTTTTAAAGGAAATCAATGCGGCCCCTGATCATGACAAACCGGCCCTCATCGGTGCGCATGCCGAGACGAACCCCGTTTGCCGCGATGTTCTGCGGTTGTTCATCAAGGTGTATGGGCGCATCACGGCGGACTTTGCCACCGTGCTCCTGCCGACACGTGGCATTTATCTAGCGGGGGGCATCGTCGAAAAGAATGAGCCTTTCTTCGCCGATGGGCGCCAGTTCATGTATTATTTCGAGCAAAACTTCCGCCCGAATATTCAGGAGATTTTGAAGAAATTCCCGGTCTACATCATCCGCGAATACAGCATTTCCCTCTACGGGGCGGCCAATGCCGCGATTCTGCTGGATTGATTGCCGGGGGAACATTACCCAGGGACAGCTGGCCCCACATTTGGGATGGTGCGGTGCTCTAATTTCCCAACAGTTTGTTAATCTCGTCAACGTGCAGGTCGCTTTTGCGGATGATGCTTTCGGCGTTGTCGGGGTCTTCTGATTTGAGCTGGCGGTAAATGCGTTCGGCGTAGCGCGCGCGGGTTTTGTCGTTGGTGATATCGGGGAGCCAATCGAGGGCGGTTTCAGCATCGTTGCGGTAAATTTTATCTACGAGGCGGGTAGCTCCGGCGCTGCGGGTTGAGCCCTCGGGCAGGTTGGCGATCCATTCGGAGGCCTCGTAGCTATTGTGGTCCAGCCAGGCATCACTCACCCGTCTTACGGCATTGAGACGGGCTTCTTCGTTCTCGATGGCAAGTGCCCACCCGCCTGCGCTGACGGGGTCGCGTTTTGCCCAGTTACGCGCAATATTGTCCGCGAGCTTGTTGAGTTGCTCCGGGTTGGGATTGCTGTCGAGGTAAGCTACGAGCGCTTGGGGGGCGTCGTTCGACCACTGGTTGAGCGCGCTCATCATGGCCTTTTCACGCATTTCTTCGGTGGGCAATTGCTGGGCCCAGTCCACGGCGGCTTGCGGATCACGTTTCACCATGGCGTCGGCAATTGCGTCCATGAGCTGCGATTGATCGTCGCTCTCGGCATCGAGCGAAATCATCAACTCGGTCGCGGCGACGGGGTCTTGATTGGCAAATTGACGGTGGGCATTGCGGAGGGCATTGCGGGTTTCCTCGCCTGCGGGGAGGCTTTTAAGCCACGCGATTGCCCCCTGTGGATCGCGTTCCGACCACTGGCTGCCGATGTGATGGACGGAGTTGGCGTAGGCTTTGCCGAAGGGAAGGGATTCGGCGTAGGCGACGGCGGCCTCGAGGTCGTTCTCCGCGTATTGGCGCATGATGTTGCCGATCATGTCGTCCTGAAGTTGGCCATCGGTATTGGTGGTGACCCAGATGAGGGCTTTTTGAGGGTCGGCCTGACCAAAGCGCCACGAGAGCTGGCGCAGCACCTGTTCGCGGGAACCGTCGTCGGGGAGCTCTTCCAGGAAAGTCGTTGCGCCATCGAAGTCGTTGGACAACCAGTCCTGCAAAACGGTCTGTATTGCATTGGTACGTTCGGAGACGTTTTCCAACTGCATGGCCTGATTAGCGGCGGCGGTGCGGTCGGTTTGGGCGATGGCGGCAAAGTAGCCCCGAAGCGCGCCGTTGCGCTCCTGACCGGGAGTCATGGACTGAATTTGGCCCATGGCTTCACTGGGGTTCTTACTGGCCCAATTGGTGAAAATCATTTGGATGGACCAGCGTCCCTCATTGCCCCCCATTTCGGTGACGATCTCATAGGCACGTCGGGGATCGGTGGACGCAATCGACATCGCAGCCGAGCGTAAGGCCTGGGCGCGCTCCTGCTGGTTTTGAATGCCCTCGATGGCGGCGACGGCACCGTCGGGATCACTCGCGGCCCAGGCGGAATACAACGATTGTCCAAACATGCCGCGCTGCATGGGGTTGGATGTGTTCTTTAAAAAATCGTGGGCTGAGCGCGGGTCGATATTCACCCAAGCCGAGAACAGGTAAAACGGGGTCATGAAGTCGCCCATCCCGCCCATTGGACGGCTTTGCATATCTTCCAGTGCCTGCTGGATTTCGCCTTCGCTCATCGAGCGCGCGGTTTGCAGGGCCTCAATCATGGCGTCGATGGAAGGACCGGTTTTGAGCGCTTCGAAGGCGGCTAATTTTTCGTCGTAAGACTGCTCCGCTAGCGCCTCGATGGCGGCTTCGTTGGCCTCGACGAATGCCGCCGGTGCCTCAGTGACTACCACTCGTGGCGGCTGGCTGTTGCGTGGCGCGGGCAGGTCGGTATTTGCCGGGCGATCCGAGGCGACGACGCAAAGGTGTGTGACCGGGCTCCAAAATGCCCACCCGATAATCAGGCCGATTACGATGCCTGCCAGGGTTCCAAGCGCGATTTTCATGGGGTAATACTAGTCAATGTGTTGGCGGGCGGGGCGGTAGTTCGGGGACCAGTTGCGGAAATTGGTGGCATCGACTTTACCGCCCTCTGTCTCGATTTGCTGGGCGATCTCGAGCTGACGGTTGGCGATGGACTTCGCCTGGGACTCCAGGGCGGCGGTTTTTTGCTCAAGGATGACCATCTCGGCCTCGCGTTGGGCGGCGGCGGCCTTGCGCTGTTCCAGCTCGGCAATGACAGCCTTGGCCTGTTCGTTTTCCGTGCCGAGTTGCTGGGCGCGGGCGGCAAGCTCGGCCTCCTGTGCTTTCAATTGACGTTTCTCTGCCTCGATGACCGCCATCTTCTTGCGCATGGTTTCGGCGGCGGCTTCGGCGTCGTTGCGGGCCTTGGCTTCGGCGGCGAGGCGTTTGTTTAATTCTTCCAACCGGGCTTGGCGGTCGGCTTCGAGCTCTGCATTGGCTTGTTCAGCCAGGCGTTCGGCTTCACGGGCAGCCTCTGCTTCAGCCTCGCGCAGGTAATCAGGCATGGGGGAGGGC
>JBNNDZ010000016.1:0-3522 GCA_050285865.1 Puniceicoccales bacterium | reverse complement strand
GCTTCGGGCAATGGATAGGTGCCCTCGTATTCAATCGGATTTTGCGTAGCGAAAACCGTGAAATGCGGGCTGAGTTCGTGCAGGTCGCGGTCGATGGACACCGTGCGTTCCTGCATGGCCTGAAGCAATGCCGCCTGAGTCTTCGCAGGGGCTCGGTTGATTTCGTCCGCTAGCAGGAAGTCGGTAAAGACCGGCCCCTTCACCAAGGCGAACTCCTGTGTCTTCATGTTGTAAACATGGGTGCCCGTGATGTCAGCGGGCATGAGGTCCGGCGTGAATTGAATCCGATTGGACTCGCACCCCATCACACGCGCCAGCGTGCGCACAAGCAGCGTTTTTGCCACGCCGGGCACGCCTTCGATCAACGCGTGATTACCGGTCAAAATCGTCACCAGCGCCAGGTCGATAACCGATTCCTGCCCGATGATGACCTTGCCGATTTCACGACGCGCGGCCGCAATGATGTCTTCGAGTGACTCGTATTCGTTCATTTCAAATGGATTCGATACTTGGTTAAAATGCGTGAGATTTCGCGATAGGCGGCGACCGGCGTGCGTTTTCGCGGCGGGACTGTGCGCTGCGCATCGACAACTTCGTTGATCTCCGATCGGGCCTTTTGCCAACGGGCCGCACCCTTGAGTCGCTTGTCGTAAACCTCAATGAAACGTTCGGCACAGACCGTGAGCAAGTCCGCCGGAATGATTGCCCGTTTGAGTAAATTTCGCAGACCGCTCTGGGACGAACCGGACAGACGCACAATGCCGGCACCACTCGTATCAGACTCCTCGCGAACCGGCATCAGCGAGTAGGTATTGCGCCAGACAAAGAGCGCCGTGGCGAAGGCCAAAGCCAGTGCAAAACCGCCGAGCTGATAGCGCCGCATCAGAATGGCAATGCCTCTGGGCTCAGCCACACCAAAATGCCACTCATCAAACACCGCACTCCGGGCGCTGCCGTGAACCCAGCTCAGCCATTCCACTTCGCGGTGACGCAGCAGGGATTCATTGGTAAAGAGATACGGATCGGTCATGCCGATCACCGTGCCGCGCCCGTACTCCCGGCGAATCACCACCGGGCCAAACTCGGTCTCATAAACGACCTCCCACCCTGGCGGCAGATCATCAAAAAATCGTTGGTCGGTCCATTGAATGCGTTCAGGCGCAGCGGCTAATTCGGCCACACGAATGGCCTTTGTCACGTCTTTTTGCGTGCGGTTCGTGCGAAGCTCCCACGTGTCGGCGAGGGTAATTTCGTCAAAGTCCCGCTCAGGCAATTCGGCTTCAACATTCTCCTCTTTCTCGCGCTTGAAAATGCCCTTGCGCTCGGTTTCTTCATCTTCGTTTTCAGCTAAATCACCTTCGTATTCTTGATCCCAATTGATGTCGTACGAATGGCCCTGCGAGAACACCAGCCGACCACCACTGGCAACGAAATCCAGCACGCGCGAACTGCGGTCTTCGGACGTGAAAAACGCGTATCCGGGGACTCTTACAACGTAGAGCGTTGCGTCTCGATCCAGTTCCAGTTGTTCCCAATCGCGGAAATTACGCTCCACCTCCACCCCGGGCATTGCGTCGAGCGATTCAGCGTAAGCCTTTCCCCCGAGCGGGTCGACGCGCAAGCTCGAACCGGGTGGGTAAACATCACCGCGTTCCAGCCGCAAATGCATCAAACGCACGAGGCCCAAACCGACCCCGACAAGCAACACCACGAACGCGGCAACGATGAGGTGTCGTGTTTTCACCATGCTAGGCCGATGTTGTACAGACAGGACTTCATCCGCTCGATTTCAGGTTCGCCAACCGGTTTTTCACCATACCATACGCCATCGAAGAGCCGTGCACTATCACGGTAGGCATCGAGCACAAGCGGCGTCGATCCACCCCGCCTGGTTAGCTCTCGGCTGTAGTCGAGATTCGATTTGTAGCGCGACAGCGAGATAAGCCCTTCGTCGGACAAGTGCGCTAACTCGGCCAAAAACAATGCCCGCAGCGCGAATCGGAAATTACGTTCGGCAATGAGGTCCTTCGCGATTTCCAGCCAGCGATTGCGCGGGAGGACGTCCGCCGTAAGGTCCTCGCGAGTCAGGTCAGGAATCGCCTCCGCGGTTGGCATTGCCTGAACTGAAACCGGTGCGGGCACCCGTGAAACCCAAAGTTTGTAGGCACCCCAAATCAACGCAATCACCGCTACGGCAATCAACAGATAGGCCTTTGCGGTGCCCACGGAAAAATCTCCCAGTAACCCACGCGACGGGTTCGTTTCGCGGGGGGAATCCTTTTGGAAAAGCCGGTCGATCCAATCAATGAAGCCCTTTAAACTCTCCCGAAAAAACTTCCACATATTGGTCCACCAAGTAGGGGCTTCGATCTCATTACTCACCTCTTCTTTCGGAAAACGCCAAATATACTCCGGTTGGCTGAGCGTGTTGTCGATGGATTCATTGAGCTGTGCGGGTGCGGCGGGCGCACTCTCCTCCGCGGCCGCCTCTGGCATCTCAAAAATAAGACAAAACACCGCCCCGAACACGGCTGCCGTGCGCGAAGCAGCGCGGGCAGTTTTCTTGGCAAGTTGCCGTGCGGCGTAGAGTAAATCTTCCCCGCTGTGACGCGACTGAGCGTAATGGCAACGCAACAGGAACGTCGCCTTGATGAGCGGCTCAGTCGTCAGGTAGGTAAGCCCCAGCGCGATGGAAAACGTCGTTGAGTTCAGGTTAAAAAACGCGCTTCGAATGACGATCGAATCCAGCCCGAACAATGATTTTAGCAGCTGCGGCGCGAAGAGGATCACCGTGTACCAGTTTAAAAACAGCATGAAACCGAGCGCGGTGAGCATCCCCAGCAGCGCCCAGCCCTGCCCCGGCCAGACGCCCGCCAGTTTCGATGCACGCGACAAGCGCGATGAATTATCATCGGAAGGCTCAACGCCTGAAGCCTCCAGCGACATCAGGTTTTGATAGACACCGAACGCGTGCGAGAATGGGAAGGTGAGCACGAGGAAAATGGGCAACATAAGCAACGCGGTAGTCTGCCATTGCGCCTGTGCAAAGAAGGCATCGACGACGCGACCAGCGGTCCATTTTTCAGGTGGTTCATGGCGTATCACTGCCCACAACCCACGCAGAAAAAGCACCTCACAAAAACGCATCCACACAAACAGCATCGCCAGCAAGAATGACGACGAAACAACGTGCTGTGGGGCCAACCCACTGTGCGCCATATCACTCCAGAAATACAGAAATCCCAGCACGAACGGCCCGGCCCCCAGAAAGTAAGCGCACCAACTCCACAGTGGCGCACGCCTAAGCAGGTGCACGCCCTCCTCCACCAAATCCAACGCCGTGGCCTCGCCGTCGGATCGCTGACGCCGCACACGACGCTTTCGGGGTGGCTTGTTTTTACGGCCCATGCTGCGCTAAAGTTCGAAAACCGTGCCGTCGTGAAACTCACTCGGGATGGAAATGAGCAAGTCGCCGAGCATATAAAACACCCACCAGGCGATCAGGAATCCGCCTATGATGGC
>JBNNDZ010000015.1:0-5555 GCA_050285865.1 Puniceicoccales bacterium | reverse complement strand
GCTACGGCGATTACTCCCGCCTCGGCGAATCCATATACGATCACCCGTTCCAGTGGGGCTCCAAGCGCACGGGTCCAGACCTCGCCCGCGAAGGCGGCAAGCGCTCCGACGACTGGCATTTCTTCCACATGCTGAACCCGCGGGACATCTCCCCCGGCTCCAACATGCCGAGCTATCCCTGGCTCTTCACAAAGGACGCGAATGCGAAAGCCCTGCCATCCAAGATCAACGCGATGCGGATGCTCGGCGTTCCCTACGACATGAATTTATCTCCGGAAGAAATCCAGGCGGAGTATGACGAACAGGCTCAGGGCATTGTCGACCGACTCGCCGAGAAAGGCGCTTACACCGAACCGGACAAGCAGATCGTCGCGCTCATCGCCTACCTGCAAAAGCTTGGTTCCTACGAGGAAACCGGTGCTGACAACGAAGAAGAATCCGAAGGCGGACTGAAAGCATTTCCCAGCCTCGGTGATTCTGAAAACGAGGACGAGCCGATCGAAACAGCCGCCCTCAGCCCGGCCCAATAACTCCAACTGATTTATCGAACCATGTTCAAACGAATCCTCTACGACGAGTGGACCGGCCTGGTCCCGATCGCTTCGTTCTGCCTGACCTTTGGCGTGTTCCTGATTATCACGCTGCGGGCGTTCCTCTTCAAGAAAGCCTACGTGCGCCACATGGGTGACCTGCCACTGGCCGACGACGAAACTCCAACCGAGACCACCGATGAGCGGTAACCCTTCCAACGAATCCGACTACAAAGACGAAGACCTGCCCGAAGGCGTCGTGCTCAAAGAGCACAGTTACGATGGCATTCGCGAGTACGATCAGCGCCTGCCGCGCTGGTGGCTCGTCACGCTTTACGGCGCGATGCTTTTCGCCGGGGTGTATTGGTTCGCCAACTATTATTACCTCGGCTCAAAGACGCCCGCCGAACGCGTCGATGCCCGCCTGGCCGAGATCAACGCCGTGCGCCTGTCGAACTCCATCGACGTCACCAACAATGCGATGTTCTGGGAAATGAGCGCCAATCCGGCCTTTGTTTCCGCCGGTAAAAAGACCTTCGACGCGAACTGCACACCATGTCATGGCACGAACCTCGAAGGCGGCATCGGTTTCAATCTGGTCGACGACGAATGTGTCCACGGCGCACAGCCGTCGAGCGTTTATAACACGATTTACAATGGCGTTCCGGACAAAGGCATGCAGGCCTGGGGCGGCCTCCTGGGCCAAAAACGCATCGCGGAAACCGTCGCCTACATCCTGAGCAAAAACGACCGCGCCACGATGGAAGCCGCGGCGAAAACGAACCCGTGAGCACCCCCGCGACAACTCGGCGAAAGCCCACCCGGGAGTCCGTCACTACGATCAACCAAGACGGCTCGCGCTTCTTCCTGCACCCCTCCGATGTCGGTGGCCCCTACACGCTCGCACGGCGGGGAGTAGCCGCGCTGTTGATCTTCATCTACGCGCTGCTGCCGTGGATTCCTATTGGTGGACACCCGGCGGTTTTCCTCGATGTCATCAATCGGCGCTTTCACCTTTTCGGGCTGACTTTTGCCACGCAGGATTCCTACCTGCTGTTCTTTTTCATCACCGGTCTGGGCTTTTCACTGTTCGTCGTCACGGCACTGTTTGGCCGCATCTGGTGCGGTTGGGCCTGCCCGCAGACGGTCTTCCTCGAGCACGTTTACCGACGTATTGAACGCTGGATCGAAGGCGACGCCCCCGCGCGCCGCAAGCTGGACAAGGCCGACTGGGACTCCCTGAAAACCATCAAGCGGGTGGCCAAGCACGGGCTGTTCATCGCGGTGTCATTTATCATCGCGCACGTCTTCCTGGCCTACTTCGTTTCGCTTCCGCAACTGTGGCGTTGGATGACCACCAGTCCGTTGGAGCACTGGGGTGCATTCGTCTTCGTCATTATTGCGACAGCTACGCTCTACTTCAATTTTTCGTGGTTCCGCGAGCAATTGTGTCTCGTCATCTGTCCGTATGGTCGCCTGCAATCGGCGCTCATCGACGACGACTCCATTGTCATTGGCTACGACGAAAAACGTGGCGAGCCACGCGGACCAGCAACCAAGGAGGGCATCGGCGACTGCATCAACTGCAACCGCTGTGTGCAGGTCTGCCCGACCGGAATAGACATCCGCCAGGGCTTACAAATTGAATGTATCGGCTGCGCGAACTGCATCGACGCCTGTGACGCGATTATGGCCAAGGTTGGGCGTCCAAAGGGTCTCGTGCGCTACGACTCGATGAACGGACTGGCAGGGCAACGTCGCCGCATCCTGCGTCCCCGTCTCGCGCTCTACGCGGCGCTTATGGCCCTGGGTGCGGGCGCGGCGCTCTTCGCGGCAAGTCAGCTCGGCAGCGCGAGCATGAACATTGTTCGCATGGCCGGGGCACCTTACATCATCAACGACGACGACCTGCGCAACCAATACATGGTCCGCCTGATCAACAAGGACGATGTGCCCCGTGCCTTCACGGTAGAGGCTTTTGCCGAAGGACAAACGCTGGAAGTGATCGGCTTTGCGGAACCGGTAACGGTCGAGCCCGGCGGCGAGGAAGTTCGTCCACTCGTCATCCGCGTGCCGCGCAGCGCTTATCAGGGAAAATTTGAAATGACCCTTCGACTCATCGGCGAAGACGGCAAAGCCATCGCCCAGAGAACGGCTGAATTCCTCGGCCCCGACCCTGCCTACCTCAACCGGAACACCTCGTCATGAAACCACAAACCCGCCATCAAACCTTGACGCTTTGGCTGCCAGTCACGCTGGCATTCGTCGTCCTGATCGCCGCGTGGTTCACGCTCAACAAGATCGCGGTCGAACATCCCGTGGAAAGCGTTCCGCTGGAACATACGGGGGCCGCCGAGTGAACGCCCCTGCGCAGACGCGGCGCAGTTGCGATCACTGCGGCACGCCCTACACCCCGCGACACGACGAGAAGTTTTGCTGCGGCGGCTGCGAGTATGTCGCGAACCTGCTCCACGAAGGCGGGCTGGGGCGCTTTTACGAACTGAAGGGCGACGCGGTTCTACCGCCCGTGGGCGGTCGCGTGTTCACCGAAGAATCATTCGACTGGTTGGCCGAACACCTAGTCCGCGCCGAAACCAACGCACAGCATGGCGTCGCCGAGGCGAACTTCTCTGTGCAGGGCATTTCCTGCGTTGGCTGCGTGTGGCTGATCGAAGCCATTTTTCAGGAGCAACCCGGCAGTGTGGAAATCCGTATCGACGCCAATGTCGGCACCCTGCACCTGCGTTGGGAATGCGGCACCTTCGAACTGGACGCATTCGCCACCGCGTTGGCGCGCATCGGCTACCGCATTGCGCCACCGGAGACCCGCGCGCCCGGCTCGGCCACCAGCAACCTCGGTCGTCAATTGGGCCTTTCGGGATTTTTCCTGCTCAACACCATGCTCTTCACCCTGCCTGGTTACCTCGGCATGGAGAAAGAATTTTTCCTGACGCCGCTATTCAATTTGCTCGGTGCATTCTTTGCCACGCTTAGCCTGGCGATTGGCGGAGGTTATTTCTTCCGTAGAGCGTGGATCGCGCTGCGCCACCGCCGCCTGCACATGGATCTGCCAATTGCGCTTGGGCTCATCGCTGCCTATGCGGGCTCCATGGCCGGTTGGTTGTTCGGGCAAAGCGGGCTCGTCTATTTCGATTTCGTGGCGACCTTCACATTCCTCATGTTGGGCGGACGCTGGCTGCAGGAAATCGCGTTGGAACGCAGTCGAACAAAGCTCAGTCGCCGCCAGTTTGGGCCCGGCCAAGTGACGCTCATCGGCGGCGCGCAGGATGGTGTCGAAGCACCTGCGGAGTCTGTAACCGCTGGACTCGAGTATGCGGTTACACCTGGCGGGGTGACACCGGTCGCCAGCCGTTTGCTCGACGCAAACGCAACCGTCAGCCTGGAGTGGATTAACGGCGAAGCTGAACCTTTGGCGTGGGAAAAAAGGCGTGTGCTGCCAGCGGGCGCGGTGAATGTTGGCGTGGGCGCATTGCGCTTGAGAGCAGAAGAAGACTGGACCGACAGCCTGCTTGCCCAATTGCTTGAGCGCCCAGCGACCACATTCCGCAACCGGCGACTGGAGCGTGTGCTCGCAATTTACCTGGGCGTGGTGATTGCGGTTGCCCTGCTGGGCGGTGCCGTGTGGAGCTTTACCGGGCACCCGTGGACGGCGCTCCAAGTAATGATTTCCGTGCTCGTAGTTTCCTGCCCTTGTGCACTCGGCGTTTCGCTGCCGCTAACGGATGAAATCGCGGCCGGTGTCCTCCGGCGCGCCGGGATGTTTATCAACAATGGTGAGCTCTGGGAACGCCTTCGCCGGGTAAAATGCGTGGTCTTCGATAAGACAGGCACGCTAACCATGGAAACCCCGCGCCTGCTCAACCCGGAATCCATCGAGCTCCTGTCCGTCGAGGCGCTCAATGCCCTGCATAAGTTGACAGCGAACAACCTACATCCCGTTGCCCGAGCCCTA
Source organism: Puniceicoccales bacterium (assembly GCA_050285865.1). Lineage (GTDB taxonomy): Bacteria > Verrucomicrobiota > Verrucomicrobiia > Opitutales > Cerasicoccaceae > Cerasicoccus. The sequence goes on along the minus strand of JBNNDZ010000015.1, from coordinate 1,052 downwards.
CGAGAAGCACTCCTGCTCAAGACCCCCGCACTCATGCGGATAAAAGCAGAAGCGGGAACGATTCGCGAAACGGTCGGCGAGGGCGTCGCCTGGCGTGATCGCAATGGCGTTGAATGGTTTCTTGGGAAACCGGGCTTTGCATCACAAAGTTCATCTGCAACGCAAAGCAACTACAACCCCCTCCAAGCTGCCGCATGCTTGCTTCGCAACGGAAAGGTTGTCGCGGCGTTTCACCTCGATCAGGACCTCCGCGACGATGCACGTGCCGCGTGCGATGAGTTACGGGTAAAAGGCTATCGCTTGGCAATACTAAGCGGTGATGCGCATTCGCGCGTGAAGTCCATGTGTAATCAGCTAGGATTGGACTCCGATGATTGCCGCGCACGCTGCACGCCTCAGGATAAGGCTGCGTGGATTGAGCAAAACGCGCCCCACCGTGCCATGATGATTGGCGACGGGGCCAACGATTCCCTCGCATTTGACGCCGCCGTCTGTCGGGGTGCACCGGTGGTCGATCGCGCGTTGTTGGAATCCTCGGCGGACTTCTTTTTCTTTGGCCGCAGCTTGCGTGGCTTACCGCTGCTTTTCCGCGTAGCGCATGCGCGACGCCGCACCGTGGGCATCGTGTTTGCCTTGGCGGTATCCTACAATCTTGGCGCGATCACACTCGCCCTGGGCGGTGCCATGCATCCACTGCTCGCCGCCATCCTGATGCCGCTCAGCTCACTGGCTACGCTAAGCGTCGCCGCCCTTGGCCTCAGCGGATTGCGAGAATAATGAGTCGCTACTCCGATACGTGAGTCAGCTTAGCGATGAGAAAATCGGTCGCGTTTACGTAGCCAACGGGTCGGTGCTTACGGCCCGCATCCAATTGGCATTCGATGCCAAGGGCGTCCATCTGTTCTTTAAGTTTAATACCCATGATGGCGTGGTGAACCCACACACTGGGATTACTGGTTTCATCGACGCGAGCGGACTCGCCGTAGAGCAGGTAAACGGGCGGATCATCCGCCGTCAAGTAAGTGATGGGCGATGCCTCTGTCGCCATCTCC
>JBNNDZ010000014.1:0-3491 GCA_050285865.1 Puniceicoccales bacterium | reverse complement strand
AAGAACGATGTCGTCTACTATCAGGCGCTCACCGGCCGCACGATGTATTCGATTCCGGCGGCATCGTTGCGTAATTTTACAGTCACAGATTCGGCGCTCGCATCGCAGATTAAAATTGTTGGCGAAACGGGCTCGTCGGATGGCATTATCTTTGGGCCGGATGAGAAAATTTACACCAGCGCGCTTGAGTATGATGCCATTCGCCGCACGACGCCGCACGGCAAGGTGGAAACCGTGGTGCAGGACGAAGCCATCGCCTGGCCGGACTCGTTCAGCATCGGCCCGGACAACTGGCTCTATTTCACGACGGCGCGCATCCACGAAGGTGCCAATCCGCAAGGCCGTTACGGGTTGTATCGGATCAAGTTGCCCGAGTAGCCCGGGAAGGGCTTGGCCCTCTCCGGACTGGATATCCAGATCAGTATCTAATTCGTTAGATTCTTATTTGGCCGCAATATCGCGCAACGTTGTGCAAAATCGCTTGAGATTCTCTCGGGTTTTGCGACTTGTGTGCCTTTTTGCGGCTACGCTTGACGTTGGATGCGCTTTTAAACCCTGATGGGCCGTCGTCACTTCTTCCGCCGCTGACCTTTACCCCGCCCTTTGGGATTCCCGCCTCGGCTCTTACCGTCACTGCTTTTTTTGCTGCTGTATTTGCGGCTGCCACCGCTGCTGCGCGAGCCGCTTCCACTGCGATTGCTGCCTCCACTGCTGCGTGTATTATCGCGTCCGCTGCCGCGTCCATCGCCTCGCCCATAGCTGCGGCTGCCACCGCGTCGAGGGGAAGTGTCTTCGATTTGGTCGATGAGGCGGAAGTCCATCTGGCGCTTGAAGCGGTCGATGCGCTCGATCTGGACCTTGACCGTGTCGCCGACGCTGTAGCGCTTTTGCATCTTGCGGCCGAGGAGAGCGGCACCGCCGTCGACGACGTGGTAAATGTCGTCCTGAAGGGTGGAAATGTGCACCAGGCCGAATGCCATGGAGTGGGTTAGCTCGATGAAAAGACCGTGGTTGCGGGCATCGGTGATGACGGCGTCAAACGTGCGCTTTTCGGGGCGCTCGGCTTCGCGCTCGAAGTATTCAAGAAGCTTGATTTTGTTCGATTCGCGTTCGGCTTCCTGACTGTTGCGCTCGGTGATGGAAACGTGTTCGCCCAGACGTTCCAGCTCGCTTTTCGAGTAAACCTTGGGTGCGCGGGGCGGGGCGGTTTCGTTGGCGGATTTGATCAGGTGGAAGTCGAAAATGCGGTGCACGATCAAGTCCGAATAACGGCGGATCGGCGAGGTGAAGTGCGCGTAAAACTGCTTGTGCAGGCCGTAGTGGCCGTCGGCCTCGGCGCGGTAGCAGGCTTGCTTGAGACTGCGGAGGAAGGCGATGCGCAGCGTGTAGCCCTGTGGGTGATCCTTGATCTGGCGCAGTAATTTGGTGACTTCGGAGCGCTTGGTGAGGTCGCCGCACTTGAGCCCGGCGATCAGCATTTGCTGGCGCAGCTCATCGAGCTTGTCGGGCTCGGGTTCGTCGTGGACGCGCGAAAGATACGGGAGCTGCGCCTGGGAAAGGTGCTTGGCGACGACTTCGTTCGCAATGAGCATGAACTCCTCGATGAGCTGGTGGCTCTCGTCGTATTCAATCTGCTCGATGCGGTCGGCATAGCCGTCGGGGTCGACGAAGATTTTGACCTCGGGCATGTCGAGTTCGAGACTGCCTTTTTTAAACCGGCTACTGCGCAGTTTCGAGGCGACCTTCCACAGCGTGCGGACCCCGGTTTGCAGCTTGGTCAATTCGTCGTTGGTAAGCTCGGTGAGCGCGCGTCCGGTGGAGCCGGTTTGGTGCGCGGGGGGCAGGGGCGTTTCGCGGATTTCCTCCAGGCTGTCCTTCTTTAAAAACGCATAGGCCTGGTTGTAGGTCAGGCGCTTGTTCGAGCGGATGACGGAGTTGGAAAACGACGTGCTCCGCAGGATGCCCTTGGGGTCGAAATCGAGCCAGACGGATTTTACGAGCCGGTCTTCCGCTTCCACCAGCGAGCAGACGCCGTTGGACAACGCATGCGGCAGCATGGGGATCACACAGCCGACGAGGTAAGTCGAGTTGCCGCGTTTTTGGGCCTCACGGTCAAGCGGTGTGTTGTGCTTTACGTAAGCCGAGACGTCGGCAATGTGCACCCCAATCCGCACGCCGCCGCCTTTCTTCTCCTCGATCGAAAGCGCGTCGTCGAAGTCCTTCGCGTCGTCGGGGTCGATGGTGAAGGTGAACAGTTTGCGGCAGTCCTTGCGGTTACCGATGTCCTTGTTGGACACCTTGGGCGGGACTTCGAGGACTTGTTCGCTGACGGCGGCCGGGAAGTCCGGGGTGAGGTCAAACTTGTGCAGGAGGGCCTTGAACTCGGCCCCGGGCTCATGCGTTTTGCCGAGCACTTCGATGATTTCGCCCTCGGGGTTGAGGTGCCGTTGACGCCATTCGAGCATGCGCACGACGACCTTGTCATCCTCCTTGGGGCGGGGAATCATCGGCAAGGTTTCGGGCGGCGGAACAAGGATGTCCTGGATGATGCGGGGGTCATCCGGAATGACATACCAGAACATGCGCGAACGCTTCAGGGTGCCCGGCATGGTGTCCTGCTTGCGTTGCAGGATGCGGATAACGCGGGCGTACTTCTGGTCGGCAAAACGGTCGTCGCGACGGCGACTGCCCCGCTGGCGGTTGCGAAACTTGTCGTTGTCGTCTTCAACGCGGACGAGCACCTTGTCGCCGTGGAGCGCCACGCCGGTGTCCTCCGCACGGATTTCAAGGGGTTCGCGGGTGGCTTGCCCAGGCTTGGCGTCCGGCAGGATGCGCGCGGAGCCGCTTTGGCGAAACTGGATATTGCCGGAGACGAGGTCCGCGTCCTTGGGGAGGACAAAGCGGTCTTTCTTTACTCGCGCAACGACGCCCTCATCGAGGAGCTTGTGCAGTGTGCGGCGGAGTTTCTTGGCTTCGTTTTTGGGGAGTTCTAGCGCGCTGGCCAGTTCGTCCTGACGCAGCGGGGAGTAGTCTTTGCGACCAAGTAGTTCGATAATCGATTCTTCAAGGGCCATAAATTAGAGTTTAAAGGGAAAATGTTAAAAATTAAAGTGGTTGCCTTTGAATTCAGCAATGTCCGCCTTTGAGCGTTACATTACACGGCTTTTCGCCGTATCCCACTTTATTCTTTAATCTTTTTCCTTCAAACTCCCCAGGCTTAATCTTTCCGGCGGCGACGCAACGCCACAAAACCAAGAACCGCAAGCCCCGCCAATATGGCGTAAGTGGAGGGCTCAGGGACGATCCCGGCACCGAAATTGATGGTGTCCCCGCCGGTGGCGGTCGTGAAGGTGACCGATGCAATCATTCCCTGGGTGACGTTGATGTCCGCGAAGGATGTGTTCGGAATGACAATGGTGGACGTGGTGATGGAACCGCCCGTGAAGTTTGCCGGAACCCAGATTTGGCCAGAGCTGCCGCTAAAGGCATTG
>JBNNDZ010000013.1:0-4380 GCA_050285865.1 Puniceicoccales bacterium | reverse complement strand
GGTTGTTGCGGTCCAGGCGGATGTTGGCCGCGCTCAGTGCGTCGGCCTCGGTTTCGACGACTTCGGCCGTGAAGGTGAAGATATCGTTTGGGGGCGTTTCGCCCGTTTCGTTGTCAAAATAGGCACCGCGGATGAGATTCACTGCGCTGACACCTGGCCAGCTGGTGGGGGCCGTATGGAGGGTGAAACTAGTCTCGCTCACGGTGAGCAGGTTGATGCCGTCGCTGTTGTTATTCCCGAACGGCTGGACGCGCACCAATGCGTTGTAATTGGTGTTCGGTTGGAGGTCGCCGCCGGTGATGGTCAGTTCCAGTTCATTTTCGGCACCGGCAAAGGCAAAGCCGGTCGCGACCAGGTCGCCCTGTTGGTTGCGGATTTCCAGTTCGGCGGTGAAGCCGGTGACTAATCCGCTGGGGCGCGACATGATGAGCGGGTAGTCGACGGGGCTTTGGACGTTCTGAATCGCTTCCCAGTTGCCGACGGCCGAGCCGCCAAAGGCCCCCGTCAGCTCGCCGGTGCGGACGCTGAGGGCCGACTCGTCGTTGTCGAACTTCACCGCGGCGGTGAGCAATCCGCCGAGGAAATCATCTTCGTCGAAATCGGACAACGAGTAGGTAAAGGGGCCGGTGTCGTCGGTTTGTTTGAGGATGGCAGCGGTCGTGGCCAGGGGTTGCCCGAGGGAAACCGAGGTGACATTGGCGATGTCGGGGAAGGTGGCATCAAGCGACACGCCGTTGGCGGTTAACTGGGCCTGGTTGGGCTGTTGGAAGCTGGAGCGCATCGTGACGGTGATTACGTCGGGCAAAATGGGAGCGACGGCACCGGCTTGGGTGCGGGTTGTGATGAGGAACCACGTCTCTTTGAGACGGCGGGAAAGGACGGGGTAGGGGTTGTTGATTCCGAAGTCGCGGAGGGTGTCCGGGCAGATGAATCGCACGCGCGCGGGGTAGGTTTGCCCGGGGTCGAGGGCACCGCCGGGAATGGTGATTTGGGTGCTGAACTGCGAGATGTTCGTGTCCTCGTAAATGACGGAGTAGTCGACGGGATCGAAGATTTGCAACTCGATGTAGGGCTCGAAATCGATGCCAGCCAATCCTTGCCCGTTCTGGTTCAGTGTGAGCGAAATTGGCAGGCTGACCGTGGCATTCTGCGTGGCGGAGAAGCCGCTGAAATCGAGCATCGGGTTGTTGAGCGGATATTGCCCGCTTTGGAACCGGCCCCAGCTCTGAGTGGCATTAAACTGCGTGCCCAGCCAGGTGTAGAATTTGATATCGGTGAAATCGGGGTAGGCGTTGTCCAGTGCGAACGTGGAGGTGTAGCCGTCGAAACCGGCCCACAGGTCGTCGGTTTGCTGGGAGAACGGGTGTTGGACCAGCAGGAAATCCTCCAGCATTGCCGTGATGCTTTGCTGGGTGTTGGGCTCGAAGGAATATTCTAGAATGTAGTTGTTTACCGTTGGGATTTCCAAGCGGTTGTTGGCGGGCTGATAAAAGACCTGACGTTTGTCCAGGCGGAAGTCCAATAGTGGATCGGATTGGGCTCCGGCAGACAGCGTTGCCAACAGGGCAAGGGCGATAACGAGCAGCGGCTTGAGCATAACGGTTTTTTGGCATTCGCCCGGTGGGGTGTCAATTCGCCCTGCCGTGGCTGAGGAATATTGTTTATTGCCTTTGATCGGCTTAATAGTGGCAAATTGCCTAACATAGAGTATGTTGCGGGTGTGTTTATTCGATTCTTTCCCGGCTTGATCATTGCAATCGTCCTCGCGGGCTGTGGCTACAATGTGCGTTATGCGCCGATTAACAACCCGGTGACGCCACAGGGGGCAGCGGTGGCGGATTCGGTGGCGGCGCGCGGACCGGTCAATCCGGCCGATGTGCGTATTTTCTTCGTTCAGCGTCCGGAGAAGGCGTACAACGAGTTGGGCATCATCACGATTCCCACGATGCAGTCCGCGCCGAACGAGGAGGAAATCTTTAATCTGTTCCGGCAAAAGGCGGCGGAGGTCGGTGGCGATGGGGTAATCATCCTCGATACGCAGACTAGCATTAATAGCTATCCGGGCACCGCTTATGCCGATTATTGGGGCATTTATTATACCGAAACCATTCGCTCGCAGTCGATTTTTCGCGGTCTGGTGATACAGTTTTTGGAATAAATCCGTATTTCCGCTGTCAGGAGGCGGATGGTTCACCGACTTAAGCGATTGATGAGGACTCGTTTAGCATTTTATATCATTACCCTGTTCATGGGGCTCGGTGCATTGCGCGCGGAGCCGGTCCGCTCCGAGCACGTGGAGGCCGAGTTGGTTTCGACGGTGGAGAGTGTCCGCCCCGGTGAGCCGTTCTGGATGGCGCTGCGGCTCAAGATGGACCCGCATTGGCACACGTATTGGGTCAACCCCGGCGATGCGGGCCTGGTGACCGAAATTAAGTGGAAGGAAGCGCCGGAGGGCATGAAAATCAGCGGCTTTGTTTGGCCGACGCCCAAGCTGTTTGATCAAGCCGGTATCATTAACTACGTTTACGAGGACGAAACGTATCTGCTAATGAAGGCCACGCCGCCGGCCTCGCTCAAGCCCGGCGACACGCTGACCCTCGAAGCGCGCGCCGATTGGTTGGAATGCGACGACTCCATGTGCCTGCCCGGTGGGGTGGACCTCAGCCTGGAGCTTCCGGTGAAGGACGAGCCCCCGGTGGATGGACAATATTCGTCGATTATCGACACTTTTCGTCAAAAACATCTCCCAAAAATGTCGAACGACTGGGCCGCCAGCGCCAGCGTGGATGACAGTACGGTTACTTTAACCCTTGTGCCGCAAGGGGATGCAATCGGCCATGAGCTGGGCGAGGTCTATTTCTTTTCCTCCAACGCCTATATCTCGGCGGGAGCTGAGCAAACCGTGACCCGCGACGACGATGGCGTGGTAACTATTACGATGCAGCTGGATGAATATTACTCCGGTCCGCAGCCGGCTGAATCGCTCCCGGGCGTGGTCCGCTCAGATAACGGCTGGGTGCCGGGTGAGGCGTTTATCGGCCTGGAGATCAATCCTGATCTGGGCACGTCCGCTGGTGGTGAACAGGCTGCTGCGGGCGGCGAAGTCAGCGGCACCGCCGACTCTGTGGCGAGTAATACGGCAGACTCCGAGGCGAGCGCCACGGCACCCTCCTTGTTGCCGTTGCTGGGGCTGGCGTTTGTCGGTGGGTTGATCCTGAACCTGATGCCCTGCGTATTCCCGGTGATTGGCCTGAAGATCATGAGCTTTGTCAATCAGGCGGGCGAGGAGCGCGGCAAGGTGGTTGCGCATGGATTCATTTACACCTTGGGCGTGCTGATGAGCTTCTGGGCCCTGGCGGGCGTGTTGATCGCCCTCCGTGCGGGTGGTGAGGAACTGGGCTGGGGCTTTCAGTTGCAGAGCCCGGGCTTTGTGTTGGCGTTAACGGTTCTTTTGTTGGTTTTTGGCCTGAACTTGAGCGGCGTGTTCGAGGTCGGCCATTCGGCGGTTGGCGTGGGCGCGAACCTGACGGCGAAAAAAGGTCTGTCGGGCTCGTTCTTTTCCGGGGTGCTCGCGACAGTGGTCGCCACGCCCTGTGCCGCACCGTTCCTGGCTCCGGCACTGGGGGGCGCGTTGACCCTGCCGCCGGTGCAATCAATCGTGATTTTCACCGTGATCGGGCTCGGGCTGGCGTTTCCTTATTTGCTCCTGTCGTTCTTTCCGCAGCTCGCCAGCAAGCTACCGCGTCCCGGTGCCTGGATGGAGTCGTTTAAGCAACTCATGGGCTTTTTGATGTATGCGACGGTGGCCGCGCTGATCTGGGTGCTGGCCGGGCAAGTGGCTTCGGAAACGTTGCTCATCGTGTTGTTCAGCCTCGTGGTGGCGTCGCTGGGTTGCTGGGTTTTTGGCCGTTGGGGCCAGCCGCATAAATCTTCCGGTGCCCGCTTCACCGCGATTGTCATTGCGCTGCTACTGATTATCGGTGCGCCGATTTACGCTTGGAACGACATTCGCGCCGCCCAGCAGCGCGCGGAACAAGTCGCCGCCGCCAAGGCCGCGGGCGAGCAACTGGACTTCCTTGTTTGGGAAAAATGGTCCCCGGAAACGGTGGAGAAGCTCCTCGCGGAGGGACGCCCGGTATACATCGATTTCACCGCCCGCTGGTGTGCGACTTGTCAGGTGAATAAGCGCGTTTATAAGGACCCGGCGTTGATCGGAAAATTTCAGCAGGACAAGGTCGTTACGCTCAAAGCTGACTGGACGAATCACGACCCGGCAATCACACAGGCGCTGGCGAAGTTCAACCGTAGTGCAGTGCCCTTCAACGTCTTGTACATTCCGGGAGAGTCGACTCCAGTCACCTTGCCGGAATTATTGACGGT
>JBNNDZ010000012.1:0-5803 GCA_050285865.1 Puniceicoccales bacterium | reverse complement strand
TTCCGATCTGGGGAACCTGATGGAGGAGTTGAAGAAGATTCGCCGGGTCCTGCAAAAGAATGACGAAACCGCGCCGCATCATAGTTGGCTGGTGGTGGATGGTTCCATCGGCTCGAATTCGATCGAGCAGGCGCGTAAGTTTCACGAAGCCTTTGGGCTGACAGGGCTCATTATCACCAAGCTCGACGGCACGAGTCGCGGCGGTGCGCTGGTTGGCATTTACCGGGAACTTGGCCTGCCGATTTATTTCGTGGGCCTCGGCGAGCAAAAGGAAGACCTGCAACCCTTCAGCGTCGAAAACTACGTCAACGCCATCTTCGGACTGGAAGGCGTGGGGGTATAGTTATGGATTCCAGAAAGCACATTCTCGTCACCAACGATGACGGTATCGATTCGTATTTTTTGCAGGTGCTGGTTGCGGCGCTGGTGAAGGACTTCCGGGTGACGGTCGCGGCTCCGATGGGGGAGCGCAGTTTGATCGGGCGCGCGTTCAGCCGCCACACCGAGGTGCACTTTGCGGAAAACGAACAGTATCCCTGCAAGGCTTATGCGCTCGATGGCACGCCCAGTGATTGCGTTAACATCGCTTTGGGGCGGCTGATTCATGATGATCGCCCCGACCTTGTTTGCTCGGGGATCAATGTGGGGTTCAACGCCTGTGCGCCGCTGATTTTTTCCTCGGGCACAATCGCGGGCGCATTGGAAGGCGCAGCCTGGGGGTTGCCGGCCATCGCGCTTTCGCATTACATTCCAAACGCAGAATACGAAGTCCTGCGGCTGAATCATGGCCGTGCCGAGGGGGAGATGGACACGAGTCTGCGCCAAGCTGCGGAGCTGGCCCGTGGATATGTTGCCAAGCATGTTAACGAGCCGGTGGAAGGCTTGATTGTGCACAACTACAACTTTCCCGGCCGCACAGCAGCGGACTCTAAGATGGAGCAGACTGAACCGTCGCCCTTCACGATGCAGCCAGTCTTTGACTGGTCGGGGCCCGCATCCTTCGCCTTCAAATATGCGGACAACCAGCCGCACACAGAAGGGGCGTATGACTGGGACTGTCTCATGCGGGGGAATATCAGCTACACGCGTCTGGACTTCGGCCGCGTCGGCAAGATGTGACACTGGCTCTTATTGAGCAGTCGCAAGTTTTACAGTTCCCTTTTTCAAGGAGTGATTCAATCTTTGCACTATGCCAAAAGCTATTTACACGGGAGCCAGTAGCCGCCTCGACTATGTGTTTGGGCCGAGTGAGGTCGCAATGCTCGAAGAGCGTTTTGACCTACTCAGAGTCGAAAATATGGCAGATGGTTTTTCTGCTGAGGCAGTGCGTGACGTGGAGTATATTTTCAGCACTTGGGGAATGCCCAAGACCGATTCAGCGTTTTTGGAAGCATTTCCTAAGCTAAAGGCGATCTTCTACGCTGCTGGTTCGATCAAGTTTTTTGTGACGCCAGAATTTTGGGAACGAGATATTCCAGTGTTCAGTGGGTGGGCCGCAAACGGAGTGCCAGTGGCTGAGTGGTCATTCGCGCAAATTATCCTTTCTCTCAAGCAGACTTGGACTGCGGTAAGGCAGATACAGGAGAGCAAGCGTATGGATCACCAAGCCTACTTTACCAATCGGGTGCCTGGGACATATGGTTCGACCGTGGCGTTGCTTTCCCTTGGGATGATTGGGCGCTATGTTGCTGAACGCCTCAAGACGCTTGATGTGAACGTGATAGCCTACGACCCTTTCATCAGTCCAGAGGATGCGGCTGAGCTTGGTTTGCGTCTGGTTTCACTGGAGGAGGCATTTGCCGAGGCCGACGTTATTTCCTGTCACACGCCTTGGCTGAAAGAGACCGAGGGCATGCTGGGGCGGGAGCTGTTTGCCTCAATGAAGCCAAATGCCAGCTTCATAAATACTGCGCGCGGCGCGGTGGTGAATGAGCCGGAAATGATCGCGGTGTTGGAGCAGCGCCCTGACATCACGGCAGTGCTCGATGTGACTTATCCAGAGCCGCCCGTGGAGGGCTCACCGCTCTATACACTGCCCAACGTGATTTTAACGCCACACATTGCGGGGTCCATTCAGAATGAATGTCGTCGCATGGCCCGGTTAATGATTGAAGACTACGACCGCTTTGCCGCGGGTAAGCCGACTCGTTGGCAGGTCACCGAAGCGCGTGCTGCGACACTGGCGTGACGAAAAGTCTTCCTTAGCTTTCCACCCTTTCGAGGGCTGGGGCGCGCAGGAGGGCCGCTTCTAGGTCGGCGGGGCGAAGGGGCTTGGTGATGAAGTCATTCATGCCAGCTTGCCGAGCAATGTCGGCGTCTTCCTGCATGGCGGCAGCGGACAGGCCGATGATCCATGGTGAATCGCTGCTCCCGGAGTGTTCACGGATCTTCCGAGTTGCTTCAAGGCCGTCCATTTCGGGCATTTGGACGTCCATGAGAATCAGGTCGTAAGGCTTCTCTTGAAAGAGCTTAAATGCCTCCAGGCCATTGTTTGCAATGTCGGCCGAGCAGCCGAAGCGGTTGAGCACGAAGCAGGCTACCTTGCAATTGACGGGGTTATCCTCGGCCAGGAGAATTCGTCCGGAGTAGAGGCATTTGCCGGGTTGTGAAATGGGTTTGGGCGTGGCGGGAGCATCAACTGGTGCCGCGGCCCGGGTTTCGATTGTGAAATGAAAAATCGTCCCCAGCATCCGCGAGCTTTCGAACCAGATTCGGCCGCCCATGAGCTCGACCAATCGCTTACTGATGGCCAATCCCAAGCCCGTGCCGCCGTAGCGACGCGAGGACCCGATGTCTGCCTGGGTGAAGGGCTGGAAAAGCATCTGTTGTTTTTTCTCATCCAGTCCTACACCGGTGTCAGCGACGGAGAAATGGAGTTCGCAGCGGTCGTCGAGCTGAGGAGTGGACGACACTTTTACGGTCACACGGCCCTGGTCGGTGAACTTTACGGCATTGCTGATGAGATTCATTAGAACCTGTCGGATACGCGTTTCGTCACCTTGGATGGCGGCTGGCACGTTGTCATCGACTCGCAGGACGAGCTCCAGTTTCTTCTCCGCAGCGTGGGTGGAAAACAGTGATAGGGCATGGCGGAGAAGGGGCTCCACCTGCACTGACTTGAGCTGCAACTCCATCCGCCCGGCGTCCACTTTTGAGTAATCCAAGATGTCGTTGATGATGGTCATCAGGGACTCGCTACTGGAGCGGACGGTGTCGAGGTACTCACGCTGGCGCTCGTTGAGCTTGGTGTCACTGAGCATGTCGATCATCCCGATGACACCATTCATCGGGGTGCGGATTTCATGGCTCATCATCGCGAGGAAAGCACCTTTGGCCCGGTTGGCGGCTTCGGCCTCGTCACGGGATTGAATGGCCTTGGCTTCGGCGCGTTTTTGATCGGTGACTTCCCAGTTGCTGCCAATCATTCTGAATGGCTTGCGGTTGTCATCGAGTAAGACGAGCGCATTGCCGGTCATGTGGCGAATGTCTTCACCTGGCTGTGAAATACGGAAGTTCAGGCGGTAGTTGCCACCAGTGCGCAACGCGGTCTCCAGGGTGTGCTGGAAGTCGGGGAGATCCTCCGGGAAAACGACGTAGGACCACGCTTCCATGTTCGAGCGGAAGCGTTCTCTGGGCAGACTAAAAATTTCGTGCATGATGGCATCCCACTCCAGCCGGTCGTTCACCGGATCGTATTCCCAGATGCCAATTTGGGCGGAATTGGTGGCCAATTCGAAGCGACGGTTTACCTTGGAAAGCTCCTGCTCGATCTGTTTGCGGCGGGTGATATCCATGGCTGCCCCGCGGTAGCCCACCCAGTTGCCTCGCCGGTCAAACCGGGGGACACCATTGATACTTTGCCAAATCTCATGACCGTCCCGATGAAGCGCCCGGACCTCAAAATTACTGAGCTCGCCCCGTTGGGAAATGACTGCTTCGATTCGCCGGCCAATGACGTCTCGGCAATCCGCGGGGGACAGGTCGACGTGGTGCATGCCGATGAACTCACCCGGAGTGTAGCCCAGAACGTCCTTCACGCGTTCGGTAACATAGGTGAAGCAGCCGTTAATGTCGGATTCCCAAATATATTCTCCGGCTGCATTGCTGATGTCACGAAACCGGCGCTCGCTTTCTTCGATGCGTTCGCGGTCGAGGCGGCGGTTCGTGATATCGGTTTCAATCGCAATGAAGCTGGTCAAGCGGCCATCGGCGTCATGCACCGGGGTGGCTTCAACTTCTACCCAGTAGGGGACGCCTGATTTGCGGTAATTCAATACTTCTACGTGAAATCCCTGCCCAAGCCGGACGGCTTCTCGCATAGCTGTGGCGACGTTGCGATCCGTGGCGGCACCCTGCAGCAGGGATCCGGGAGATTTGCCCAGTACCTCTGCCATGGTATAGCCGGTCAGTCGTTCAAATGCCTTATTGATCCAGGTAAAGCGGCCTCCGGCATCCGTGATAACGACTCCGGTGGTGGTCTTGCTGGCGACGAGTGAGAGCCGTTTGAACGCCTCTTCCTGCTTTTTGCGGTGTGTGATGTCGGCGTGGGTGCCGAGCATGCGGGTGGGCTTTCCCTGCGCATCGAAAATGGCTTTGCCTCGGGATAGAATCCAGCGCCAGGTACCGTCCTTAGCCCGCATGCGGAATTCCTCTTGGAACTGCTCGCATTTACCTTTCAGGTAATTCTGAGTCGCCTTCATCGCCGCTGGGAGGTCTTCCGGGTGCACGAGGCGTTCCCACTGGTCTAACCCGCAGTGAATCTCGTGTGGTTCGTAGCCCAGCATCTGCTTCCATCGATCGGAGTAATGCACGTCGTTGTTGGCAAGGTCCCAGTCCCAGACGCCGTCGTCACTGCCTTCCAGTGCCAGTTGCCATCGCTCACGACTCGCCGCGAGTTCGTGCTCTGCCTGAGCCAATTGGCTGATGTCCTGCACGACACCATACCGGCGCTGGCTTTCGCTCGATTGGTCTCCTTGGGCGATGAGTTGCACCCATCGAACAGTGCCTTGCGCATCCCGTAAGCGGACCTGGGCGGTTTGTTGTTTATGTGAGTCTGGTGGTTCAACGAGGACTTTCCGGGCCTTCTCCCGGTCATCTGGATGAATTGCGAGTAGGAGCTCATCCACCGTCGGGTTTACTTCCGGGTGCAGGTCAAACAACTGGTGTAGCTCACTGGAAAGGCAGATGCGCCCTGAAGCAGGATCCATTTCCCATCCGCCCATGCCGCCAATCAGCTGACCTTTAGAAAGAAATTGTACGCGCTGCTTCAGTGCGTCGGTTTCATTGCGGGCAGCATGCAGTTGCGCCTCCAGGCGGGATATTTGTTCACGCAGAGAGGGGCCATCGGCATTGGGCGGGAGTTCAGCCATGGGAATTTCTATGTAAACCGGTCATTTTTCAGATTTCCATGCTGAAATTGCCCCCGTGTGACAAAATTGTTCGCAAGAATTTTGTTTAACCGCGCCTGTTTTTTGGTCTAATTCTCACCCATGGCTACTGTTTTGGAAAAAATCAAGCAGGCCGGCAGCGAAGGTAAGCTGCTGGAGAGTTCGGTTGAAAACCTGGAGACCTTCGTCAGCGGCGGTTTCCTCCCCGAATGGGCCGCCAAGTCCATTGACGAATTAGTTGAGGCAGGCGAGTGGGAAGAGCTCAACGACCGCTTTTTCCAGCACATGAAGTTCGGCACGGGCGGCATGCGCGGTCGCACGATCGGGCGTGTCTCGGCCCAGGCTGAAACGGGCACCCTCGGTGAAAAGGGCAGCCCGGAACACGCCGCCGTCGGCACGAATGTACTCAACGACTT
>JBNNDZ010000011.1:0-3725 GCA_050285865.1 Puniceicoccales bacterium | reverse complement strand
GACGCTCTTCCGATCTCCTCGTCATCTATATCAGCCTCACTGTCAGACGAGGACAAGCGAGAGACTACTTCGCCATCGATAAATACATCGCGGTTCCAACTGGGAGGTGCGCCACCAAACCACAATTCATACCAACCGGATTCCGCGACCTCGATATCGTATTCGGCCCAACCGCTGAGTGGCATGCGCTTATTTTCCTGTCGATGCGCAGCGATGTCCTCTTCTGAATCACGGAATTCTCCGCGATCGTAATCCCAGCCCAATTGCGTGATGACTTCGCCATATGCGATGCCACCAACAAGGAGGCAAAGCCAGATCGCGGATAGTTTTATACTTCTCAGGTGTTTCATGATCCAAGTTTTTCAATTTATCGATGTAGCGGGACGGGCGAGAACTCTAGGTCTCCCGGATCGGTCACATAGCAAGTGAACCAACACCAGGCATTGCCGCCCTGATTCTTCACCATCAAGCGATTCTCACCTTTCTTAAGCTGAATGCGCGCAACACGCGGCTTCCAGCGATGGAACCAGGAACCGGTCTCCTCAAAGGACGTTTCACCGGCTTCCGTTGTAATGATCTCGCCGTTGATCCAGGCATTCGCCCACCAGTCCGAAGCAATGTAAACCATAACTTCCTGATCTTTTGGGCTGTAAATAAACGTCTGTGCAAAACCGACATTGTAACCGGTCAATCCACTACGCTGGGCAAAGTTGACACCGTTCTTTTCGTGACGTCCGACCGGGGCATTCGCTTGAGTCCAAGTAATGACATCACCCATTTCATTTTTGTAGTGGGCATCAATGGATGGGTTCTTTTCCGGTGGGAATTGCTTCTCCATGGTGCGCTTCACGTTCTCATTAGTTTTACCGGTATGCACCCAGTAGCTCTGGAAAGGAGCTGCCGTCGACCAAAGCGTCGTATTCAAAGGCTGTAATTTGGGAACAAGTTGCAGGGCGTAGATGCCGAATGGGAAATCGCCATCAACCTCAAGCAGTTGTTCGCCCGCCTTCAAGTGAATCTCAGGGAAGATGGTCTTCTCTGGCACGCCGACTGTTTTCATTTCCACCGGTGTCGCGAGAGCCTTGCCATTGATTTTCACTTCTGCAACTCCGGGAGCGCTCGCGACATGGCCCAGACTCAATCGATAACGCCCCGATGCAGGACAATCGATCTTGAAGCGCAATCCATCACCCGTATTGGCAATTACTTTCTGGAACTTCCACTCTGGGTTGTATGACTCCGAAGCGGTCACTTCGCCCGGACCGGCAAGGCTCTCCGCCAAGGCGTCTGCATCCGTGAATGGTTCATTCGGCTCATAGCGCCCTGTCAGCAGTGACTCCAACAAGTTGGGAAACTGTGTGCGAACCTGGTCTGCCGGATACGGCCCAACCCGTTCGTAAACCGCCATCATCGGCGTCGACATCAGAATAGTACGGGCGCGCCACCAAGCCTGTTCATTGGCTGCTTCACGCGCAGTCTGTAAGTTGCGTGAAAACTCCGCTTTTTCGTCCTCACTGAAGCTGTCGGCATAGACACCTTCCTGCATCTTAGCTTCAACACCAGCGGCAAAATCCAAGCGTTGATTCAGCCATGCGATGACATCCTCCTCGACCAAGGTTCGGGCACCTTGAATGCGCAAGTCTGACGAAGCACTGAAAGCGCGGAGTTCAAATGGCTCCAACTCCAGAGTGAGCTTGCCGTTCACCAGTTCCACGACCTTGTTCGCGCCGGTTTGAAGGACGGTATCACCACCACCCAAATTGAGCTCAATGGTCACCGGGTAGCGCTCACGATTGACCGCATAGAAGAGGTATTTTCCATCATATTGCTTATCCCAAACCGCTACCGGATCACGGGCATATTCGACAGGGTCAAATGGCTCACGAGGAAGGGAGGCAAATTCGCGCATCCACTCCGAGAAGTAATCTTGCGAGCCCCAGAGGATAGGATAACCACCGGTGCGAATGAAGGACGTATCCTGCTCGGCGAGCACCGTTGCATATCGTTCCAAGATGCCGATTCCTGCCGCATCCGAGCCCGAGCAATAGTGAAGCGGACGTCGAAAATGCACACCGTGCTCCTCAAAAGGGAACTCCTTGCCCCACTCTTGATAGGCACCGTAGTGCGCGTAACCGCGGACGAAATTACGCCCCGTGTTCACGTAGTCGACATCCAGGAAAGCATCGTAGGCTTCCTGATCGGCGAGATACGTTCTGGTTTTACCACGCCCGTACTGGCCGGAGGGCAGAATACCAATGCCCGGATGTTTCGAGATGCGTTCAAGATCGATTCCCATTTCCAACAAACGCTGACGGAAGGCAGTGGGAATACTCGCGCGGTGATTCTCATCCGAATCACCATCGCCGCAAAGGAACAACACTGCATCCGGCTTAGCTTCGCGGATTCGTTCAGCCAATCGAACTATGAAATCCGTAACCCGATCCTTACGCCAGTCAATCCACTGTTCGCGCATCGCGCCATCGGTCAGGAAACGGAAGCGCTGCTCAAAACGAGCCGGATCGCCGTCCTTGCCCGGCACATCGATGCCCGTATCTGCCTCGAACTGAGCGATTGTCCAGTCGCCGTATCCCCAATTCAAACTGGAAAGCGCATAGAGGCCGTCCCATTGCCAAGTATCGAGTCGTCCCGACATCCCAGTAAAGGATTTGGTATCAGCGAGCATATCGGCCAACTCACCATAGACATCAATCATCTTCTGCTGCACGTGCGGATGGAGCACATTCCAATTCGGCCACATGCCGCCCTGTGAATCAGAAGTCCCTCGGCTGAAGCCCCACCAAACCGTCGTATACAAATCTTCTGGATTTTCTACATCTGCGGTCATCACCTTCTCATTGAAATAACGCTGACGAGCCAAGAAAATCTCAGCGACGTAAGACACACCGTATTTCTCACAAAGCAAGGCACTGAGGCGCGGCATATTGTTCAGCTTGAGTAGATATCCTTTGAGCACTTCGGAGTCGTAGGTCGATTGCTGGTAAGCCACCACAGTCGGCCAAAATGCGTTCATGCCACGATAGGCAATCCACTCCATCGTCCGGTTAAGGCCGACCCAGTCACGCAACGCCATCGGCAAATGCTGCGGGGTGTTAAAATGCTGGTGCCAACGCTCATGTTCTTCCATCCAAATGCCGGCCAAGCGGCCATTACCACTCTGACCTTGGGTCACGAGCGGGCCGTCCACTTTATACAGACGAATCGACATCGCGGCAGCACGCTTTCCAATACGACTGCTAGTGAGCCCTAAGTGGACTTGTTTTCCGTTCGGCCAGAAAACAACGCGCTCGGTCAACATCTCATTGCTCAGTGGTAAATTGCCACCAGTTTCAAAACCAAAAGCACGCGGCATGTAACCATCTTGCTTTTCCCAGTCATGCATGTCCAAAATTGAACCACAAACAGAGCGCCATGCGTCATCCGGGTGATCGATTTCTATAACATAGGGAACACCGGGCTCAGGAATATCGAGCAGGACGGAGAAACCAGAAAAATTCTCCGAAAACAACGCCGGGTTGGGCTCCACCTCTGGACCGCGACCATCGTTGGATTCACGGTAAGTTCCGATTGAAGACTCCACGATGCGGGTACCGCCATTGGCTTCCCAGTAATTCTCGTCGAGGATCAACTCCTCACCATTAACAGTAAGCTCCACCAAATCAACTTCGTGAATCAGCTCCAACTTGGTATCGCGGTGCGCCGTCGTT
>JBNNDZ010000010.1:0-3233 GCA_050285865.1 Puniceicoccales bacterium | reverse complement strand
GGCGGCCTGATTGCCATCACGGGCACCAACGGAAAGTCCACGTTGACGGAGTTTCTCGTCCATGCGCTCCAGGCGACCGGAAGTGAGGCCTTTGCAGCGGGCAATGTCGGTTTCCCCCTATCGCGTTTTTTCGAATCCAACCGCGACGAGACGGCGACGGCGGTTTGCGAAGTCAGTTCTTTCCAAGCGGAAAATCTCCGCGCTTTCCGCCCGCAGGCACTCTTGTGGACGAATGTTTCGGAAGACCATCTGGACCGGCATGGTTCGATGCGGGGATATTTCGCAGCAAAATGGCGACTCGTCGAGCGGCTGAGCCGCCCGCGATTGTTCATCGGACCCAGCGTCGCAAAGTGGGCCGGCCGTCTGGGCTACCAACTGCCGCCTTTCACGGTCGTGGTCAACGAAGACGAATCGTGCGGCCCCGAGGGAAGCCCGTTTGCCATGCCGCCGCAAAGTCGTAACTACGCACTAGCCAAGGCGTTCTGGGATCACGACTGCCTAGAGTTGGGTGCCCTTGAGGAGGCGGCCAAGACATTCAAGCTGTCACCGCACCGGCTCGCCGTCGTGGCAGAGTTCGGCGGTGTGCGTTTTTGGAATGATTCCGTGGCGACGAATTTCTCTGCCGCCGAAGCCGCCTTGGCCAGCGTTCCCGAACCGGTTGTCTGGATCGGTGGCGGCCGCAATAAGGGCGGCGACATGACCGCATTTGCCGAGCGCATCGCGCACCATTTTCACGCTGCCGTGTTGCTGGGTGAATCGTCGGAATCGCTGGCCGATTTGTTGACCACGCACGGTGCCCGGGTGGCCCGCGTGACCAGTCTCGAATTGGCGGTCAAACAGGCACAGGATCTTTGTCCATCTGGGGGATCGGTGCTATTTAGCCCCGGCTTCGCCAGCTTCGATATGTTTAAAAATTATGCAGATCGCGGCGAACAGTATTGCCGCGCGGTTTTGGGTTTGAAGGCGTCACAGCCGCGACCTACCGTTACAGAATGCGTCGAACCGTAAAATCTATTGTCATGAAACTTGCCCATGTATTCACCCTTGTCGTTGGCCTTCACCTGGCGGTGATCGCGGCGCTATTCGTTACCCCCGGGTGCGCGAGCGACACCAACCCCGGCGTGCAGCCTGCTGCTCCGGTTGGCCAGCCCGGGCTTGCCCAGGAAGAAGCGCCCCTGCCGGTGGTTGATTCCGGGACCCGCCCGCAACCTGTCGACAGCGTGAAGCGCTACCCGCCCACGCGTCCCAGCTGGAACCTCAACGAGTCCTCCCAGGCCGAAGTCATCGTGCCGCCGCAGCCGCAATCGCGTCCCCAGCCGATGCCGCAGAACGAAACCGTTTATGTGGCTGAAGAGCTCGAGGTGATCCAACCCACAAGCTCCGGCATGGACGGGTTTAACACGGCTCCGTCGACCAGCTACTCCAGCAGCCCGTCGACTTCCTATTCGGCACCGGCCTTCGCCGCTTCTGTTCCGGGCACGACTTACATCGTCAAAAAGGGCGACACCCTTGGTGGTATTGCCAAGCGCAATGGTGTCTCGCTGAACGGTCTCATGGCCGCCAATGGCTATACCCGCGAAACCGCCAACCGCCTCAAGATTGGCGAGAAGCTGACCATTCCCGCCGTCGATGGCGAAGCTGAAGCGCCCGCCGCGGTGCCAAGCCCGAGCTACGCCGGAGCTTCGATCGATCAGGAAGGCGTCGCCTACACCGTGCAACCGGGCGACTCGCTTTCGCGCATCGCGACGCGCCAGGGTTCGACGGTGGCCGCCATCAAAAGCGCCAACGGTTTGTCCAGCGACGTGATTCGCGTCGGTCAGGAATTGCTCATTCCGCAAGTGGAGCCCGAGCCCGCACCGGTTGTTGGTGTGCCGAACGCTCAAGGTCAGGTGACCTACGTCGTAAAGCCCGGCGATACCCTCGGTGCTATCGCCAAGCGTTACGATGTTTCCGTCAAGGAAGTCATGGATGCCAACGGTATTTTCGACCCACGCCGCCTGCGGGTGGACCAGCAACTTATCATCCCGACGGACCTCCAACCGGTGGCACCCGCACCCAAGCCCGTTACGCAGCCGAAGCCCGCACCACGACCTTCGACGCAGGCCGTGCCCGCTCCGCTGCAACCGGCCATGCCCGCGCCGCAGCCGGTTATGGTGGAAGAAGTGGACGTCGAGTCCATCGACCTCGAAGCCATCGACTTGGATTCCATCGAGCCGGTCAACGTTCAGGAAACGCCGTAAATGTTATTCGCATGCCAGCAATGTCTCAGCTACCTCCGCCGTCCGGGCGCAGGCTGGGCTTTGCTTGGCTGTGTGTGCGCACTCACGGCGCTCGGCATGGTGATGCTCACCAGTGCCGGGTTGTCGTTCAGCAGTGACGGATTTTACCTCTTCAAAAAACAGTTCATCTGGTTGGGCATCGCACTGATCGCTGGCGCAGGCGCGGCGATGATCAACCTCGAAAATCTCGGCAAGTTCAGCCACTGGATTGCGGGAGGCGTCGTCCTGCTGCTCTGCCTCGTGGCGACACCGGGCATTGGGGTGGAGGTCAACGGTGCCCGCCGTTGGCTGGACCTCGGCCCGATGCGATTGCAGGTTTCCGACCTGGGCAAGATCGCCTTGGTCATCTGGCTCGCGCGGCATTACGGTTCACGTCAACGCAAGGTCACAACGTTCTTCACGGGATTCGCGATTCCCTGTGCCGCCGTTGGGCTATGCTGCGGACTCATTTTTCTCCAGCCAGATTTCGGCACGGCAGCCCTCTGCGGTGCGGTTGGTTTTTCAATGATGTTCCTCGCGGGTGCGCGGATGTGGTACCTCGTACCGACGGTGATTTCCGGCATCATCGCCTTCAGCGTCGCGGTCTATTATGACCCGGTTCGACTGCGGCGCATCACATCGTTCCTCGATATCGAAAGCAATAAAACCGATAGCGCCTACCAGCTTTGGCAAGGCATTCTGGCCTTCGGCGCAGGTGGTGTGGATGGTGTCGGCCTGGGGCAGGGCCGCCAGCAACTTTCCTTTTTGCCCGAGGCGCACACCGACTTCATTTTCCCGGTAATCGCAGAGGAGCTCGGCCTCGTCGCCACGATATCCGTGGTGCTGTTGTTCGCGGCGATCTTCTTTGTTGTCGCGCGTTCATTGCGGCATGCACCGAACCTTTACCAGTTCCTGCTCGCCACCGGCGCGTTGCTTTTCCTGACGCTGCAGGCGATTATCAACATGGGCGTGGTG
>JBNNDZ010000009.1:0-3304 GCA_050285865.1 Puniceicoccales bacterium | reverse complement strand
GCCATCGGCAGCGACCACCGTCTCGTCTACGTGGACCTCGATACGCCAGAGTGAGGGCGATTCAAATCTATCGCCATCACAGCGATGGAACGGCGTCGAGGAGCTTCTTGGTGTAGTCGTTTTGCGGGTTGGCATAAATTTCGTCAGCGGTTGCCTGTTCGACGACCTTGCCATTGCTCATCACGAGGACGAAATCGCTGATGTGCTCGACGACGGCGAGGTCGTGCGCAATGAAAAGATAGGTGAGCCCAAGCTCTTCCTGAAGGTCTTGCAGGAGGTTTACGATCTGCGCCTGGACCGACACATCCAATGCGCTGACGGGCTCGTCGCAAATGATGAAATCCGGCTCCACCGCCAATGCGCGGGCGATGCCGATACGCTGACGCTGCCCACCGGAAAATTCGTGCGGGTAGCGCGACCGGGCATCGAGCGGCAAGTTGACCTTGTTTAACAGATCGGTGACCCGCGCGGCCTTCTTCGTTTTGTCCCAGGCGCTGAAATGGATGTCCAGTGGCTCACTGATAATTTGCTCGACCGTCATACGCGGATTCAGCGAGTTGAACGGATCCTGAAAGACCATCTGGATCTTTTTGCGGAACGGAAAAAACGCAGAACGACCCAAACGTCCGATTTCCACCATGCCCGCTGGAGTCGATTCGTTGGAGCCAAGTGTGGCGTCCAGATAGGTCGGGTCAGCCGCAGCCGATTTGCCTTCGGGCGCAGTGTCATTCGCAAAGAAAATCTGGCCGGAGGTCAGTGGTGCCAGTTTGATAATACTGCGCCCGATCGTCGTCTTGCCGCTGCCGGATTCGCCCACGAGCCCGACGGTTGTTCCGCGCGGCACCTTAAACGACACCCCATCGACCGCCTTGACGTGATCTACAACGCGCCGCATCAACCCGCCATGAATCGGGTAATGCACCTTGAGGTCACGGACTTCGAGGAGCGGGGCGGCGGTGTCGGAGGTTGCGGAGGATTCTGTCATGTCAGGAAAGCGTTTCTTCTGGTTTTCAGTTTTCGATTTTCAGGTGTCGGTTTTCAGTTCGTGGAAACACAATTCACTGGTGAGCAAACTGAAAACCGATAACCGACAATCGCGAACCGAAAGCCAATCAGCCTGCCAAGGCTGCATGATCAATCGTTGTTAAGCGGCGTTGCTTGGCTCCGAGGCGCGGAATGCAGGCAATGAGCGCCTTTGTGTAAGGATGCTGAGGATTGTTGAGGACTTGCTCTGTAGGGCCTCGTTCGACGATGTCACCGCGGAACATCACGAGCACTTCGTCGGCGAAATCCTTGATGATGCCGAAATTGTGGGTGATGAGGATGATCGACATCGTGTGCTTCTCACGAATGTCGCGGAGCAGGTCCATGATCTGCGCCTGAATGGTGACGTCGAGTGCGGTCGTGGGCTCGTCCGCAACGAGTATCTTCGGCTCGCAGGCGAGGGCCATGGCGCTCATCACGCGCTGCTGCATGCCTCCGGACATTTCGTGCGGATAGGCCTTGTAACGTTTTTCGGGGTCGCGGATGCCCACCTGTCGCAGCGCTTCAATCACGCGGGCCGTGACATCTTTTTCGCCCGGCACGTGGAGCTTGATCGCCTCGGCAATCTGGTAGCCGACGGTGAAAACGGGATTCAGCGAGGTCGATGGTTCCTGGAAAATGTAAGCTATTTCCTTGCCCCGAATCTGGCGTAATGCTTTGCCAGGCAAAGTGAGTACGTCGCGGCCGCGCAGATTGATTTTTCCGGTTACGCGGCAAGTCGGTGGCTCGGGTAGCAGGCGGGTTAGGGACATCGCAGTGACGGATTTTCCGCTGCCGCTTTCCCCGACGACGGCGAGTGTCTTCCCTTCCTCCAACTGGAAGCTGATGCCCTTGACTGCCTCGGTGACGCGGTCGCGCCCATGAAAGCTGATGCGGAGGTCTTGCACGTCAAGGAGGGACATGGCGATCAGGCTGGTTCAATTTGCGGAATGATGCAAGCGGGATTGCGCATCGGCAAAACTCACTCCAGTTTCGCCGCAATGGGACAAGTTAAAACCAGTCGCTGGGGTGATGCCGTGAGCGAAGGTGTGCACGCGGCGCGGTCCAATCTGCTGCCCGGTTCGCTGTTGATTGTGTGCGGGATTCTGCTGGTGGTGGGCTACTATCAGGTCTCGGCCGCACGAGACGCTTTAGATTGGTTGGGCGGCCAAAAGGAGCGTTTGGGCATTTGGTTTGCGATTCCCTCGACAGCGTTCTTTGGGGGCATTATACCACTGGTTTTTCGTCGGGTTTTCCTGAAGCAAAGTAGCCATTGGCGTGACGTTGTATTCCAGGCTTTGTTCTGGGCGGAGAAGGGCATGGAGGTCGATTTGTTTTACCGACTTCAGAACCATGTGTTTGGCGAGGGCGTTTCACTTTTTGTTTTGTTGCCGAAAGTGGTCGTGGACCAATTTGTCTATGTGCCGTTCATCGCCATGCCTTCAATCGTGCTGGGCTACCTGTGGAAAGAATGCGGATTCAGTCTGGCGGAGATCCGTGCGGCATTACGGTACCGCAGCTACTGGGAGCGTTCTTTTCCGCTGATGATTTCGAACTGGGCAATCTGGATTCCTGCCGTGGCGCTGATTTATTCTTTTCCGCTGGCCCTGCAATTGCCGCTCCAGAACATCACGCTGACGTTATGGGTAATGTTGTTGATCCTCCTGACCGGCGAGCGTCGCAACGACGCATGATCATTTTTGCCTTTAACGAACTGGTTTAACGCCCACGCTCTGAACAATGACGCGCTTTCTGTTATCTAACCGCTTTGTGATCGGAGTGCTGGCCGCAACGTTACTGGCTGCAGTGTTTCCGCAGGGCGGGGCGAAGGGCGGTTGGTTAGCACCGGAGTGGACCACAAAGCTCGGCGTGATTGTCATTTTCTTTTTGCAGGGTTTGATTTTGCCGACCGAGGAGCTAGTCCGCGGCCTGCGCCAATGGAAGCCTCATGTTTTTACGCAGCTATACATATTCGTGGTAATGCCACTGTTGGCGTGGGCGATCAGTGCGCCATTGGCGGGCATGATGGGGCCGGCATTGACCTTTGGCTGCCTCTTTTTGGGGATACTGCCTTGCACGATATCCACGTCGGTCGTTTATGCGACGAAGTGCGGCGGTTCGGCGATTGTAGGGCTATTTAACACCGCATTGGCCAACGTGGCGGGCGTGTTTATTGTGCCACTATGCTTTGTCTGGTGGACGGGAGAAAGCGGGCAATCAGTCGCGCTTGGGCCGATGTTGGGTAAGGTCGCGGGATTGCTTTTGGCTCCTCTGTTGGTTG
>JBNNDZ010000008.1:0-5468 GCA_050285865.1 Puniceicoccales bacterium | reverse complement strand
ATTGGCGTAATCGCTCTTCCGGCGGGAGTGATTCGTCGCTGGGCAGGGGAAAGGCTTCCTGGGCGAGATCCAGCGCAAAGCGGAGGCTTTGCTCATAAAGCTCATACTTGCCGCCAAAATGATAACTGACCGCGGCCTGGTTGATTTCGGCCTCCTGACAAATATCTGCCACCCGAGTCTGACGATACCCACGCGCGGCAAAATGCGCCGCCGCCACGTGAAGCAAGCGCTCACGAGTCTCTTCCGACTTCCTGGTTTTTGTGGTCATCATGGCCATAAACAATCATGTGAAACGAAAGTTTCAAATTTCCGTTTGATTTTTTTTGCGCCAATTTTCACCTCGTCACAGGGCAGGGAGGTTTGGCCTCAAGCCTCCGCCCGTATGCTGAGAAAGGTAGGGCGCAGCCTCCAGGCAAGCCGTTGCGTCGGACGCGTAAAGTGCGCCTTGGGCGTGAAGCGTGCCTTGGGCGTGACGCGTGCCTTGGGCGTGACGCACGGAGGGCTGAGGCCAGCCCTCCCTACCTCTTTGGAGTAGAGCGCGGAATACCGCGTGTGCTCCCAGCATCAAGCAGCTACCCAGCTACAGCAACCCCATCGGCCTTCAGGGCCTAACCGAAAACTGAAAACCGAAAACTGATAACCGAGAACCGTAAACCAAGGCGCATCGCGCCTTCCACGGTCTAGTTCCGGGTAATTGGCTCTTCGCCGGTTTTGACTTCGGACTGACCGCGGTTGGTGCCAGCGGCGGCCATGGCTTCCATGAGCTCGTCGCGACCGGACTTTTCGCCGCTGTTGGAGGCGCAGGCGTGCGCACCTTGATATACGGGCTGATTTTCCAGCAGCTCAAGCTCCTCCGCAGTGAAGGTAGCCGGGCGCTTGAAGGACATCGCCGCCTTGATGAAGCGGACCATGCCAGCAGGCGTAAAGGTGTCATTGACGGCGGTGGCTTCGTGGCCGCAGTGGACCATGCAGTTGAGGCAGCGTTCGTCGGTGCCCTTGCCAGCGCGGCCGTATTTATCCCACTCGGTCGTCTCGATGAGTTCCTTGAAGGTCTTCACGTAGCCGTCAGCGAGAAGGTAGCAGGGCTTTTGCCAGCCAAAGACGTTGTATGTCGGGTTGCCCCACGGGGTGCACTCGTAGTTGATGTCGCCCCGGAGGAACGCCATGAAGCTGGCCGAGTGGTTGAACTGCCATTCCTTCTTCGAGTCGCCGAGGATTTTCTTGAAGAGCACCTTGGTGAGGTTACGGCCCAGGAAGATGTCCTGTTTGGGTGCCTTTTCGTAGGCGTAGCCGGGATAAAGCATCATGCCTTCGACGCCAGCTTCGACCATTTCGTCGAAGAATTCGCGGACGCGCTCAGGATTGGCGTTGTTGAAGAGGGTGGTGTTCGTGGTGACGCGGAAGCCCATGTCGACCGCCTTCTTGATCGCCGAGAGGGCGATTTCGTAGGTGCCGTCACGGCAGACGGAGTGGTCGTGTTCTTCCTTTAGGCCGTCCATGTGGACGGAGAACGAAAGTTGCTTGTTCGGCTTGAACTTCTTCAACGCGCGCTCGAGGAGCAGCGCATTGGTGCAGAGGTAAATGTATTTGCCCTGCTTGATCAGGCCTTCGACGATTTCCTGAATTTCCGGGTGGATCAGCGGTTCGCCACCAGCAATGGAGACCATCGGTGCGCCGCACTCCTCAGCCGCAGCCAAGGCCTTTTCGGCCGAGACGCGCTTCTTCAGGATGTGGTCCGGAAATTGGATTTTTCCGCAGCCTTCACACGCGAGATTGCAGCGGAAGAGCGGCTCGAGCATCATCACCAGCGGATAGTGTTTACGGCCTGCAAGCTTTTGCTTGAGAACATACGAGGCGACGGTGGCGGCTTGGGAAACTGGTACTGGCATAACTGGTAAGGGCGGGACTCAATAGACCTTGACAGCAAGTGTCAAGCCAAGGGAGGCGGTGGGCCAATGCGTTTGGTAGCGCCGAAGAGGTGAGTCGTTGGAGTGAACGATGGCTCTTTTAGTCCCTATCGCTATCGCCATCGAGAGTGCGTCACGATTCGAAAAGCGATGGCGATTCTGATGGGAGCTTGTTGTTTATTAATCATTACCGCAGGCATGTTGTGGCTTTTCGTCTTCCGGCTTGAGGTTCGGTCCGCTCCCCGCCACGCTCGCATGCATGGAAAAAGGGGATATTGTCGACGTGCTCGAGCAAATCGGGGAGCTGCTGGAACTGAAAGGCGAAAACACCTTCAAGGTCCGCGCCTACCAGTCGGGTGCGCGGGCGTTGGAGTCGCTCGACGAGGACCTTGGGACGCTCATCGAAGAAAAGCGGCTCGGCAAAATCAAGGGTATCGGCAATGCGCTCGTGGAGAAAATTACAACGCTCTTTAAAACCGGTGAGCTGGAGTATTTTGAGGATTTGAAGGCGTCGGTGCCGGCGGGATTGGTCGAAATGCTCGAAATCCCCGGCCTGGGTCCAAAAAAGATTAAAAAGCTCCACGACGAACTCGGTGTGGAGAGCATTGATGCGCTGAAAGCCGCTTGTGAGCGGGGAGATGTGTCGGAGCTGGACGGATTTGGTGCAAAAACGGAGGAAAAAATTCTCAAAGGCATCGAGAACCGCGTTGCTTACAGCGCCCGGCATCACTGGTGGGATGCGAACGTCACCGCGCAGCCGATTGTTGAAGGGTTGCGTGAGCTAGCTGCAGTCGAGCGGGCAGAATGTGCAGGCAGCTTGCGGCGCAACCGCGAAACGGTTGGCGATCTGGATTTCATTGTCGCCTCGAACGATCCCGACCCGGTGATGGACTGGTTCGTCGGCTTGAATGGCGTGGAGGAGGTCACTGCGCATGGAAAAACGAAGTCGAGTGTTCGCTTCGAAGGTGGACTGCAGGCCGATTTACGCGTCGTGCTGCCGGAGCAGTTTGCCTTTGCGCTGATGCACTTTACCGGGAGCAAGGACCACAACGTGCGGATGCGTCAGCGCGCGCTGGACGACGGCTTGTCGCTGTCCGAATGGGGTCTGTTCAAAAAAAAGGAGGCCGATGGCGAAAAGGATGCGCGCAAATCCGTCATCCAGGCCGAAACCGAAGCGGACATTTATAAAAAATTGGGCCTACATTTCGTGCCGCCGGAGCTGCGCGAAGATCGGGGCGAGATCGAAGCCGCCGAACAGGGCGAATTGCCGAAGTTGCTCGAAGTCAGTGATATCAAAGGTGTTTTCCATAACCACACGACTGCCAGTGATGGCCACAATACGCTCGCGGAAATGGTTCAGGCGGCGCAGGATTTGGGCTTTGAGTATCTGGGGATCGCGGACCACTCCAAGGCAAGCTTTCAGGCCAGTGGGCTCGACGAAGACCGCCTGATGAAGCAGGTGGGGCAGATTCGTGAACTCAACGAGAGCGGGAAGTTCGAATGCTGGGCTTTCGTGGGCAGTGAGGTGGACATTCTCAAGGATGGCAGCCTCGATTTTGCCGACGACATTTTAAGCGAATTGGACTACGTGGTGGCGTCGGTTCATAATGCGTTCAGCCTCAGCGAGGTCGACATGACCAAGCGCATTATCAAGGCGATTGAGAATGAGCACGTCACGATGCTGGGGCATCTCACCGGGCGTTTACTTCTACGCCGTGAGCCTTATTCAGTCAACATTCCCAAGGTGATCGACGCGGCCATTGCCAACAACACGATTATCGAGCTCAACGCCAACCCGTGGCGACTCGACATGGACTGGCGACACTGGCGACAGGCGGCGGACAAGGGCCTCCTGTGTGCGATCAACCCCGACGCCCACGACACTGATGGCCTCGCCTTATTCGTGGCGGGTGTTTACGTGGCCCGTAAGGGCTGGCTTGGCCCGGATCATGTCCTGAACACGCGTTCCCTCAAGGACGTGAAGGCGTATTTGGGCCTTTAGGAATGCGGAATGCGGAATGCGGGGTGTGGAATGAGCGTGACGCGAGTTTGCGCACGGTAGCGCAAGCGTGAGTTCGTGGTTGCGAATTATGCGGGAATTGCGCCTAAAGCTCCCCTCCTTGCTAAGGAGGGGAGGCGGCACCTTTCTGGCGTCGCCGGGGAGGTGTGGGCGGTTCGCATGATACCCCTCCGTCTGCGCAAGCGCAGCCACCTCCCCTTGGCAAGGGGAGGAGCCCATGGGGTGTGGTATATGAAAGTGAAACTGCTCTAGATCTGGGCGTGTAGGAGTTCGGAGTGCGAGGTAGCCGCTACCTGAAATGGCAACGTGAAACTCGCATCTCACCAACGCTGCATCGCGTCCACGCGGCAGTCCACGAGCTCACGCTCGCGGCTACCGTGCGCAAACTCGCGTCACGCTCATTCCGCACTCCGCATTCCGCACTCGCACTGTTCACTCGACTTGTCGCATTTGGACGGAGTCGATGGAGCGGTTGCCTGCGAGGACGTTCGTGATGACAACCATCCAGTCGCCGGGGGTAGCCCAGCGGTGGCGGCTGGTCTTGAGGCGCTCGAAGCTGCGTTGAATCGTTTCCTCGGAGTCGTCGGAGAAATCCATCAGGAAGGGCTCCACCCCGCGCAGAAGCAGCATTTGGCGGAATAACAATGGCTCGTCGGTGAAGAGGAAAATCGGGCTGTAGCCGGGGCGAAGAGCACTGAGGACCTCAGCCAGGTAGCCACGGCGCGAGTATACCACGATGCCAGCGCGGAGTTCTTCGGCGAGCTGGGTTGAGGCCTTGAGCATGCGTGCTTTGGGTGTCTTTAAGAGGACGTTGGGTGAGAGCGGCTCGTTGCGCAACTCACGCTCAATCTGGCGGGAGATGCGGTCCATTACGTTGACGCATTCGACCGGGTATTTGCCAGTCGTGGTCTCACCCGAAAGCATGACGGCGTCGGCCTTTTCGAAGACGGCATTGGCGATGTCGGAAACTTCGGCGCGGGTTGGCAGCGGGTTCTCGATCATCGATTCCAGCATGTGCGTGGCAATGATGACGGGCTTTTTCTGCTCGATGCACTTGTTGACAGCACGGCGCTGGATGACCGGTAGCTGCTCGTAGGGGCACTCGATGCCGAGGTCACCACGGGCCACCATCAGAGCGTCGGCGGCGACGATGATGCTGTCTAGATTCGTGATCGCGGTCTGGTCCTCAATCTTCGCAATGATGCGGGCCTGTGAGCCGCGCTCAGCCAGATAGCGACGCATGATATCGAGGTCGTCGGCTTCGCGAACGAATGACAGTGCGAAGAAGTCACAGCCTTCCGCGACACCCAGATCGATGTCCCCGCGGTCTTTTTCGGTGAGGGCGGGGAGGCTGATCTTGGTGCCTGGCAGGTTGATGTGGCGGCGATTGCCCATTGGGCCAGGGATCATTACCTCGCAGCGGACGCGGTCGTCCATGATTTCGAGGATTTTCATGCGGACCAGGCCACTGTCCACCAGCAGGGTAGCGCCGGGTTGAACATCTCGGGAAAACTTTGGGTAATTCACCGTTACCCCGCGAA
>JBNNDZ010000007.1:0-3558 GCA_050285865.1 Puniceicoccales bacterium | reverse complement strand
GTTTATCTTATGGCGGCGAACGGCGGGCGGCTTGGATGCTGGTCAACAAGTGGCACTGTTGACACTGTGGCGCGAACGTATTTACGAGGACTCCAAGGCGGCTTACGAGCCGCTTCGCATGGCGGGTGCGCTGGAGCGTTTGCCGCTTGCGGAGCGCGAGGCGCTGGCTCGCCACTGTGTGGCGCTTATTCAAGGGCGGGTCGGTAAATACTGCGACCATGCCTGTTGGGCGCTCGGTCGTTTGCTGACGCGCACGCCGCTCTATGGTGGCGAAGGTGCGATTCTCAGCGCGACGCTTGTCGCGGAGTCATTCGATGCGCTTGAAGGACTCGACTGGACGGATAACTCAATCGGCGGATTGGTGACGACTTTTACGCAAGCCGCTCGGAGATTGGATCACCGTGACCACGACCTCGATGACGCGCTTCGGGAACGCATCGTAGCGAAACTCGAAATGTCGGGGGCCGGGCAAGCAGCCTTGGCGAAGATATCGCAATTCGTCCCGATTGAAGAAAAGGACCGGCAGCAACTTTTTGGCGAGGCGCTCCCCGCTGGGTTGCATTGGTAAGCTTACGCAACAAGGGCGCTGGGAGTCGGTGAACCGGCGATGGCGTCGAAGTCGACATCGTCTGGTGAGAAGAGCATGAGCAGGGCAATCATTGTGCCCGTGGCTAAGACCATGCCCGCCAAAAATAGCCAGAATAGCAGGAACTTATCGTAGATTAAGTGCATGAACCACAGGATCACCGCGAAGAATTTTACAACGGAAAGCGCGATGAGGATGGTCATGATGAGCCACGTGGCCCACGGGAGGAAAATGATGACGATCTCGATCCCTGTCAGCACCGCCAGGAACATCGCGAGGTTGAAGAAGGTGTGGTAACGCGCGTTCTCAAGTTGCGCGGCTTCTTTCCAAGTGGTGGCGTGGGACATGGAGATTAAAGTTGAAAAATTAAAAATTAAAGGGACTCCGGAGGGGGAACCGGATACTGGAAAACTGGGTACTGGTGAACTGGGAACTGGTGAACTGGGAACTGGTTAACTGATTTCTAGATGTATTCGACGAGATAAACGGCGGTAAAAATGACGATCCAGACGATGTCGACAAAGTGCCAGTAAAGGCCTGCGATTTCGACGTCGATGGCGTTGCGGGGTGTCAGGCGTCCAGTAAAGGAATAGATCAGCATGGAGAACAGCCAGAGCACGCCGATGGCGACGTGGGTGCCGTGCGTGCCGGTCATTACGTAGAAGGTCGAACCGAAGACGCTGTTTTGCAGACTGAGACCGGGCACCTGTTTGACCTGTTTGAATTCCTCCAAGTGGAAGCCGTAGTTCTGGTGCTTGAAGGCGGACTTGGCAGCGTCCTTCATGCCGCTCATCGTGCTGGGGATGGGACCAGTGGGTAGTGCGTGCTCGTCTGCATGATCCGCGGAGTCGTTTGCTTTGTCGCCTTTGGACTTGGACTCTTCGGCCTTGGCTTCGTCGACATTCATCGCCCCGTTCGATTCACTTTCTTCTGCAGAGTCGCTTTGCGTGGCAGAGTTTTCTTAGGCCCCAGCGCCTTGTTCCTGGGCGTTATCCTTGGGCTGGGTGCCTTCGCCAGTGGCTTCTTGTGGTTGAGCCTCGGGGGATTCGCTGGCCTTGGCTTCAGTGTCTGCTGTCGCGGCTTCGCCTTCGTTGGCTTTTGCCTCCTCGCCGGTTGCTTCGGCATCACCTTCCTGCGTTTTGGCTTCAGCGTTTTCGGCCTCGGTCTTGGCGGCTTCGCCTTCGGGCTTTGCTTCTTCCTCCTTGGGCTGTTCGGGGATTTCGCTCAGGATGACGATTTGTGAGGCGGCGGGATTTTCTGGATTGTAAAGGTATTCGCCGTGGAATTTTTCCGGGACGTTGCCGATTGTGTCGGGTAGGTCGAGCTCCCAGGTGAAGGCGACGGGGCGGTCGTCGGCAGTCGCGCCCTTGGCGGGCTTGAAGGACTCCAGCACCAGGCCGAGGTGGTCGTGGTGGACGAAGGTTTCCTTGGCTTCGCCCGCGTTGGCGACGTCGTGGAAATAGAGCTCGTTGCCTTCGTTACCTTGTAAAATGAGACCGGCGTCGTTCTTGGCCTTCCATTCATACCAGCCCTGGCCGTGGAAGAAGTGCTGGAATTCATACACTTGGCCGCCAAGGAAGATCAGGCCGAAGATGATTACGCCGAGCGTGTAGGAGCGGAAACTTTTGACCGAGCCCTTGTGCATCGCCGAGACGGCAAGCGCCATCAGGAAGGAGCTCATCAGCAGGATGAAGGTCGAGAAAGAGGTCAGCTCGATGTCGAAGGTGCCGGTGATATTGACCGCGCCTTCCTCGGGGTGGCCGAAGGGGTAGAGCTTACGGTAAATCAGGTGCGTGGAAATCAGCGTGCCGAAGAACATGCAGTCCGACGCGAGGAAAAGCCACATGATGAGCTTCTTGTTCTCGATGCCGGTATTGGTGTTCTGGTCGGCGTGAATTTCCTCCAGCAGGTTGTCGTCGAGCGGGGTGTCCATGTGAGATTAAAGGAAAAAGATTAAAGGAATATGTTGGGTGAGAGGATGGAGTTTAGTGGGCGGAGGCCTTTCCGCTTTTTCCTTTTTCCTTTTTCTTATTTGGTTCTTCGGGGACTTCCAGGTGATAGCCGCCGGGGCCTTCGAGGGCCCAGAGATAAACGCCGAGGAAGACGGTTGAGAGGCCGCCGATGGCGAACCAGCCCGCGTGCGGGATGCCGCCGCCCATCATGGCCATCGCTACGCCGAAGACAGCGAAACCGAAGCCGCACAGAAGCGGGAACCACGATTGGCTGGGCATGTGTATGCCGTGTCCGTCGTCGGGCATGGCTTCCATTTTCTTGTCGCCGTGCTTGTGGACCCAATAGCAATCGCGCGCCTGCACGATGGGGGTGCGGGCAAAGTTGTAGGCGGGGACCGGGGTGGGAGTCGACCACTCCAACGTGCGGCCGTCCCACGGGTCAGCTTCGCATTTTTCGCCCTTGATCGCCGTCCAGACGATATTCACGAAGCAAAGCAGCACGCCGATGCCGAGGATGAACGCGCCCGCAGTGGCGACGAGGTTCCAGAGGTTCCAGCCCATGTCGCCAAGGTAGGTGTGCGTGCGGCGGGGCATGCCGGTCAGCCCCAGGTAGTGCATCGGGAAAAAGGTGATGTTGAACCCGGCGATGACGAGGAACGCGGTCCAGTAGCCGAGTTTCTGGTTGAGCATGCGGCCGAAGATTTTTGGCGTCCAGAAATAGAGTCCCGCGAGCAGGCCGAGGAGCACGCCGCCGAGGAGCACGTAGTGGAAGTGCGCGACGACGAAATAGCTGTCCTGCTGTTGGGCGTCGGCGGGGGCGGCGGAGTGCATGATGCCGGTGAAGCCGCCGAGCATGAACATCCAAATAAAGCCCAGCGAGAAAACCATCGGCACCGTGAACTTGATGCGGCCACCCCAGAGCGTGCCCATCCAGTTGAAAATTTTCACGCCGGTCGGTACGGCGATGGCCATCGTGAGCAGCGAGAACGCGGCGGTGGCGATTTTGCCGAGACCGGTGGT
>JBNNDZ010000006.1:0-3623 GCA_050285865.1 Puniceicoccales bacterium | reverse complement strand
ACGTGGCCGTTGGCGAGCAGGCCAACAATAAGCCGGTCGACGAGATAGTGCTGCCCGACGATCACCTTGGCGATCTCGGCGCGCAGTTGTGGTACCCAGGAGGAAGCCTCCTTCACGCGTTCGTTTACTTCAGAAAGGGTGCTTGCTGACATGGTTCAAGTGGTTTTGCAGGCCGCCCCGAACAAGATCATTGCCAAAGAAGCGGGCACGGCGGCCTCACTCCTCCAAGACAAAGGTTCAGGGTAATGGTTTCAGAAAAATGAGGCCGAAACCGACCAATTTATTTCCGAAGTCACCGAGAAAAAGTCCGACCACCCATCAGGTCAAGCGCGGACCCGCAACAGTCTGCACTCCATTTATTATCAATGAGCGACACTTGGAGGAATTTTTCACAGTTTTCACATTGACATCAAGACTCGATCTCAAAAAATACCTTTATTGAGTCTCGTTCTCACAGGGTGCTTCAACTGAAGAACTAGGCTCTGAACACAAACTACTAATCACGATGACACTGACCAAGCTCACACTAGGAATAATGAGTGGCGGCCTAACAGCCCTCTCACTTCAGGCGGGGATCAACCCTGGATTTACAGGAAATACAGAAACTGCCCAGTGGTATGATCTCAATCGCAGCAATCCACTTCTTTCCGAAGCGAATGGCTACAATCACAACTACCAGACTCCGAACGTAGGCTGGGCGCAACCGCTGGCAGACATGACAGGCACGACCAGTGCCGGATTGGACAAAGTTGCGGGCACCGACCTCTATGTTGCCGGAGGTGGCCTGTTCAGTTTCAGCGCTCCCGGCGTTCTCTTTGTCGAAGATACTGCCCCACTGGCTGGAGTTCAAACGATTCTTATCCAGTTGGAAACGGAATATGTAATGGGCGGACCAGAGTCCTTTGTCTTCGAGCCTACTCTTTATCTGAACGGCGAAGCAACCGCCCTCGTAGCCGACTTCTCCAGTTCATTGACCGGAAGTGGCGTCAACTACAACGAAACTTCCACACTGTTCTTCTACCAATGGGATTTATCTGGACTCGCATCACCGGTTGATGAATTCAAAATCGAGTGGTCCACTGGTGATTACTACTACAACCTCGACATGGAACTGAACACTACCGATGTCGCCTACAACGGCCTGACGGTTCCCGAGCCACAAACTTACGCCTTGTTCGCCGGCTTGGGCGCAATCTGCGTCGCGGTTATTCGCCGCCGCAAGCAGCCCTAAGCTGAAACCTCCCGCCTGATACTTCGATAGTCCATGCCAGCCGCATTGCCTCAAGAGGGGCTTTGCGGCTGGTTCGTTTTTGCACAGAAGTCGGACACGTCGCGACAGAGTCGGCCAACAACGTTACCAATCTTGGATCACCGACCAGGACTGATCCGACAGCATTAGTGAGCCCCTGCCCTACTCTGCGTCGCTCTCAGCCGGAGCACCGTCGTCTTCGAGGCGTTGAAGATCAAGGTCTTTCAGGTGAGCCTTGAGCTCTTTGCCTGCCTTGAATTTGATCACCGCACGCTTTGGGATGACCACGTCTTTCTCCGGCCGGTTCGGATTGCGACCAATGCGGCTCTTACGCAATTGGACCTCGAACACGCCGAAATTTCGCAGTTCAACGTTGCGTCCCTCGGCAAGGGCGTCCGCAATGGCATCCAGAGTCAATTGGACCGTTTCACGGACCTCCTTTTGCGGAAAATTCGTTTTCTCGTAGATTTGAAGGACGATATCCCGCTTGGTGAGGTTCCCGGACATGGCTAATATTGATGACTTCCAGTAGGCAACGGTTGAGACAGGGAAGCCGATATTCTTTGATTAAAAAAACGCTGTCAAACATTATTTAGTCCCTCACCATCTATCAGTTAGGAAACTTTTTACACTATCTGGGTGTCCCCAATCCCAGTAAGCCTCGCCCCAGACAACCTTAATCAATCACTTTATGAGCGACAAAGACGACGGAAACATTTTCGAAGAAATCCAAAAAAAGCTTCAAGGCATGATGCCGCCCGGCGCAAAAGTAGTCGGTGTCCAACCCATGAACCATGGCACCGCACCGGAAGACCCCGGCCCCGCCGGCTCCGAAGCCCCCGACCAGGACACCGAGGAAACGCTGCGCCGTATCCGCGACTTCAATCTGAAGCCCAAAGACATCCGCGACCACCTGAACCGCTACGTCATCAAACAATATGACGCCAAAAAGGTGCTCTCAGTTGCCATCTGCGACCACTATAACCACGTGCGCCAGTGCCTGGCCAATCCCCGCCTGATGGAGCAGGACTACGCCAAGCAGAACATCCTCCTGCTCGGCCCTACCGGCGTTGGCAAAACCTACCTCATGCGCAACATCGCGCGCTACATCGGCGTGCCCTTTGTCAAGGCCGATGCGACGAAGTTCTCCGAAACCGGCTACGTGGGCTCGGACGTCGAAGACCTCGTCCGCGACCTCGTCAAAGCAGCCAATGGTAACGTCGAGCTCGCCCAATACGGCATCATCTACATCGATGAAATCGACAAGATCGCCTCCGCCGGAGGTGCCCAGGGCAAAGATGTCTCGGGCCGTGGCGTGCAGATCAATCTGCTCAAGCTGATGGAAGACACCGAGGTTAACCTTTTCTCCCCCAACGACATAATGGGACAAATGCAGGCCATGATGGGCGGCGGCATGGGTAAGAAAAAGCCTACCAAACAGACCATCAACACCCGGCACATCCTGTTCATTGTCAGCGGTGCCTTCGATCAACTCGCGGAAAAGATCAAAAAGCGCGTCGACCAAACCTCGATCGGGTTCGCCTCTACGCCAACCACCGATGACGACGACCTCTTTGCCTACCTGCAAAACTCCGGCACGCGGGACTTCATCGACTACGGCTTCGAGCCGGAGTTCATTGGCCGCATCCCCGTCCGCGTAGCCTGCGAAAGCCTCAAGCCCGACGACCTCGCGGCGATCCTGACCAGTTCCGAGGGCTCGTTGCTCAAGCAATACCGCCGAGACTTCAAAGGCTACGGCATCGACTTCGAAATCACACCCGAGGCCATCATCGAAATCGCCACGCAGGCACATTCAGAGCGAACGGGTGCCCGCGGCCTGATGACTGTCCTGGAGCGCATATTCCGCGACTACAAATTTGAGCTGCCCTCGACCGCGATCAAGTCCTTCGAGGTCACCACCGATATGATCGCCGAACCCCACGAGGCCCTAACCAAGCTCATCGTCGACCACAAACACCTGATGCAGGACGTCTGGCGGGACGAACTCGACGCCTTCATTTTAGCCTTCGAAAGCGAGCATGGTTTCAAGCTCACCTTCACCGATGAGGCGGCGGACGTGCTCATCGAACTAGCAGCAGAGGAAGACCGCACCCTGCGTACCGTCTGCGATGAGCGCTTCAAGGACTTCCCCCACGCCTTGAACATCATCGCCCGCAACACCGGCCAGACTCAGTTCACGCTCAACGAGAACGCCGCCCGAAACCCAGATAAGGAAATCTCCGAATGGGTCGTCACCAGCTTCAAGCAAGCTGAAGCCGAGAAGGAAACTGAGGAAAATAAAACGGTGAGCGGAGAGGTCGAATCTGACAAATAAGCCGGCCTTTCCAGTACAGGCTACAGTGACAGGCCGAGC
>JBNNDZ010000005.1:0-3137 GCA_050285865.1 Puniceicoccales bacterium | reverse complement strand
GCTCGCGTTGGTCTGCGGCTTGATTGCAGGTGCGCTAAGCGGCGCAGGGATCCCCGTGCTGCTCTACAAGGTGGTGCCGGTGGTCTTTCAGGGGTTTAATCTGACTGCTGGCGAACTCGTTTTCTACTGCCTTTTACCGGCAATGGTGATGGGCGCGCGCGGGTTTTTTAGCTTCTTCAATCTCTATCTGCTTGGCTTCTGCGGGCAGACGATGCTTGAGCAATTACGGGTCGATCTGTTCGCCAAACTTCAGCGGCTACCCTTGGCATTTTACCAGAAAAATCCTCCCGGTGAATTGGTTTCCCGTGCGATGCAGGACACGAATCTGGTCCAGCAAAGCCTGATTGTGGCGGCACAGGAAATCGTGAAGCAGCCCGCAACCTTGGTCGGTGCGATTGGTTTCCTTGGCTTCCTGTCGGTCAAACATTCGCAGGTTGCCTATTTGTTGATTTTTATCGTGGCGATTCCGGTGTGTATCGTGCCGATTCGCCTGATTGGGCGTAAGCTCAAAAAGAAGGCGACGACACTTCAGTTCGAACTGGCCAACGCCACGGAGCGCATCTGCCAGAACCTTGAAGCCACACAGGAAATTCGCGCATTCAATCTAGAGGAGCGTGAAACGGATCGCTTTCGCGAGTCCGCACAACGTGTTTCGCGGGGCTTCCTCAAAATGGCGAAATACAATATCGTGCTTTCGCCGATCATTGAATTTATCGCCGCTTTAGGCATCGGTGCTGGCTTGTTTTATACCTATCAAAGCCAGATTGGTGAAGGTGCATTTACGGCGCTGCTTGCTGCGTTATTCATGTGCTATGATCCGGTGAAGCGCCTCGGGCAACTCAACAATCGCGTGCAGGAAGGCCTCGCCGGGCTCGAGCGTATTGAGCACATTTTACATGAAGACGAGCCGATCCGTGATCCTGAGCAACCGCTTACTTTGCCAGACAAAGTTTCTGGCGCAGTCGCCTTTAATGAGGTTTCGTTCGCCTACGGGTCGGCCCCGGTCTTGCGTGACGTTTCGGTCGATTTGTCGCCCGGTAAAACTTACGCGCTCGTTGGCCCGAGCGGGGCAGGTAAGACGACTTTTGCGAACTTGGTTTTACGCTTTTACGACGTTGCAAATGGCAGTGTTACCCTGGACGGCGTAGATGTGCGCAAACTGCGGCAACGGGACTTGCGTGCACAAATCGCGGTCGTTGCTCAAAGCCCGGTTCTGTTCAATGATACGGTTGCGGGAAACATTGCGGTGGGCAGGGAAGGCGCAAGCCAGGATGCGATCGAGGTGGCTGCCCGGAAAGCCTATGCACACGGGTTTATTGCTGCAATGGAGGATGGATACGACACGCAGGTTGGCCCCAGTGGTGCACGACTAAGCGGTGGGCAGCGTCAACGTATCGCCCTGGCCCGAGCTTTTCTGAAAGATTCGCCGATCCTGATATTGGATGAGGCGACTTCAGCGCTCGATGCAGAAAGTGAGCGCTCAATTCAACTGGCACTCAGCGAACACGCCGAAGGCAAAACGGTGATTATCATCGCGCATCGTTTCAGTTCGATTCAACAAGCGGACGAGATTCTTGTATTCGAAGCCGGACGCATTATCGATCGTGGTCCACATGCCACATTGCTTGAGCGCTGCTCATTGTATGCGTCGCTCTATCGCAGCCAGACTCTGTAATGCAGAGTAACTGTTATTTCTTTTGCGGTTCTTCAGCTTCAGCAACGTAAGGCTGACTGATGATGGCAAGGTTGCCTCGTTTTTTGCTCAGTGTTTCTAATTCTTCGGGAGATGCGGCAACATCGCTTGCGTAGAGTTGCTGTAAATGGGGCATGCCCACGATGGCCTGCAAATCTTTGGCCGTGAGCTTGGTGCCGTTGAGATTCAGATAGGTCAGATTTTTTAACTGCACAATCTCATCAAGGTCGTCCGCGCTTACGTTGGTGTTCGCAAGGTGAAGACGTTGGAGGTTTTCAAATGTGGGCAAGTCGGTGTAGAATGCTTTGGGCCAATCGTGGTTTGACGCGTCGAGCCAGACGAGCTCCTCGACCAGGGGTAACATTGCCGGGCGAGCAAGTTTCCAGTCAGGTGCGTCGATGAATCGCAAATCAATCAGCACGAATGCGTTGCTCCAAGGGGTAAAGTCCGCTGCCCAGCCAATTTCTTGTAAGGCTTCGATCTGTCGGATGACCTCCGGATCTCGGTCTACTTTGCCTTCGTTTTCACCGGGGAAAGGAGCGCCAAGAGCAATCCATTCGCGGAGGGTTTCGAGTTCCTCCTCCATGGGCTCGACTTCGTTTTTCGGCGGCATCACATGATCGGCGTCGCGCGGTAAAGTGAGGCGCCGCATGAACTCACCTTTGTCAGGATCGCCCGGGATGATCGCCAAGCGACCGCTATTGCCACCGATACGGGCGAGTCGGGGGACGTCGACACGGTAGCCGCCTTTGCGTCGGTCAATCCCGTGACAATCGGCGCAGTAAAAATCGATGATATCGACCGCGGCGAGGGCGATTTTCGCGTGCGGATCCTCACCGGGGACATCGATTGAGTCGATCTCCGTGGCCAGTTCCTTGGCGAGTTTAGCTGCAGTGGCGGCTTGGTCCGCGGCTTCCTGAGCTTGTTTGGCTGCCGCAGCAGCGCGATTGGCCAAGGTTGATGGGGACTCGGCGATTAGTGAAACATCGGTGATTAACAATACACCGGCCGCAATGAAACTGGCTCTAACACGCATGTCTTAGAACAGCATGCGCAGTGGTTCGCCGCGGTCTGCTACGGTGAATGGACGCCCGCTGGGGCTCATCACGACTTTATCGACCGGAAGGCCGAGTGAGTAGGCAATGGTGGCATTGAAATCGGGAATGGTAACTCCTCGTTCGACGACTTCGCCCCCGCGTGCATCGGTGGCCCCATAAACTTGACCACCGTTGATGCCGCCACCGGCAAGCAGGCAACTAAAGGCCTTTGGATAGTGGTCGCGGCCCATGTTGCCGTTGAGCCTTGGCGTGCGACCAAATTCCGTTGCGACCACGATCAGCGTTTCGTCGAGCATGCCGCGCCAGTGCAGGTCATCGATCAATGCCGACAGTGCCTGATCGATTTCGTAGGCAAGGGGCTCGACTTGTTCATGGTTGTTGTTGTG
>JBNNDZ010000004.1:0-2933 GCA_050285865.1 Puniceicoccales bacterium | reverse complement strand
GCCCTAAAATACGAGCGATGTCGCGGACATTTTTCAGCAGATCGACGATCGCGCTGGCACGAGAAGGCTCGGCGTGAAAGTCTGCCACGGCTTGCTGTCGCCGGTTCAAGTCGTCGAGATCCAGCAGTGGCGCGGCGAGCCATTGCTCAATAAGACGCCCGCCCGCAGCCGTCACCGTGCGGTCAATGGCGTTGATCAGCGAACCGGCACGTCCGCCTTGCGAACTGCGGAAAATCTCCAGGTTGCGCAGCGTCGCGGGGTCGAGCAACAATGCGCGCTGAGTGTGGTATTCCTTGATCGCGCGCAAGTACTTCGGCGGCGCACATAGCGTGTCCGTCGCATAGGCGATGAGTGCGCCCGCGCTGCCGAGAGCGGGATGCGCCACATCCAGACCGAAGCCGTTGAGGTTCAATACGCCCAGAGCATCGAGGACCGCACGGGCCCCGGCGTCGGTTTCAAATTGATAATCCGGGACCATCGTCACCGGACGCGATTCGCAAAAATAGTCGAAGTCCTCGTGCCATTCGCGAAGGGCTTCGTCGTGCGCCCAACTGACGGATCCATTTTCCGGCAACACGATTTCCTTGGGATCGATTGCGTGGAAAACCGGCATCAGGCGCGCGGGGGTCGACTCACTCGCGAGCTGGAATTCGCCCGTGGACAGGTCCAGCCAGGCCGCATGAAATTGCCCCTTGCGGTCGCGGGTCAGCGCAAGCAGGTAGTGGTTGCGCCGCGCGTCGAGTTGGTGCTCCTCCAACGTGGTGCCGGGCGTGAGCACACGGGTGAGGTCGCGCTCG
Source organism: Puniceicoccales bacterium (assembly GCA_050285865.1). GTDB lineage: Bacteria > Verrucomicrobiota > Verrucomicrobiia > Opitutales > Cerasicoccaceae > Cerasicoccus. Next base: position 2,136 of record JBNNDZ010000004.1, on the reverse strand, counting down.
ACCAGCTTGCCCGGCTTGGGTGTTTCGATCTGATCGACGATGGCGACCTTTACGCCCTGGTTCAGCAGCTTGGGCAAATAGCTGTCACGGGCGTGGTACGGAATACCCGCCATCGGGTAGCCACTGCGCTGCGTCAACGTGATGCCCAGTAGCCGCGCGCCCGTCTCGGCGTCGTCGTGGAACATCTCATAAAAGTCGCCCAGCCGGAACAGCAGTAACGCATCCGCCGGCACACGCGCGTCCTCGGTCCGATAGCGCCAATACTGCTGCATCATGGGCGTTTCGCGGGCGGATTTCTTGGCGGCAGGCATAGGGGTCAATTAAACTTTGTGATGCAAAGTCGGCGCTGAAAATAAATTTAGCCACGGATGGAAGCGGACTCGCGCAGAAGAAACCTCCACGCTTCGCCCGCGTTCATCCGCGGCTAAAGAGAAAACAGCTTACTTCTTTTCGAGGGCGGTGCGCGCCTTGGCAAATGCCTGCTCAACTTCCTTCCAGGCTTGCTCAAGCTCGGACTGAACGTTGGCCCATGCGCCTTCGGAAGAACTCTTCATGTCTGCGAGTGCCTTGCTGAAGCTGGCTTGGGCCTTATCCCATTCCTGTTCGGCTTCGTTCCATTCCTCCTTGGCTTCACCGGTCAGGCCCTTGGATTGCTCAGCGAGCTTGTTCCACTCCTTCTTGATAGCGTCACCCGAAGCCTCGAAGTGCTTGACGGCCTGCTCCTTTTGGTCAGCGGACCAGCTTTGCACATCCTTCGACCACTCCTTGGCGGTGCTGCTGACAGAGTCTGCACCCTGTTCAATGCTTTTGCCCAAGCTATCGAGCGCCTGCTCGGTGCTCTGCTGGGCCTTGTCCGCAGCCTGTTCGGCTTCGGTCTTTTGTTCTTTTGAGCAACCGGCCAAAACAAGACCGAGTGCGAGCGTAGCGATGAAGTATTTATTCATGGCCGCTATTGGACCGGATACCCGCGTCTTTTTCCAGCGAAAACACGCGCAAATCCGCACCCTGAGTTTCGGCCAAATCAACAGGTTTAGTCGCATATGTACGCTTTATCGTCCTCGCCTGCCCGATACGAGCAATGACGTAGCCCACCGTTACAATGATTAGCTGGATGGCAAATACCGCCAATACACCGATGAAAAATGCGGCTGAATTCTCCATCATAAACTCATAGCAACTGGCTATAACATCATTAGAGATTTGTCGATCCAGGAAGCCTGGAACCAGCGTGAACAACAAAACAATCAATGGCACCAAAATGATGGTCGTAAACACAATGGCAGCCAATCCACTTGCCAATGTGGCGGGAATGGCCGGGCGTCTAAAAACGTGGCCGCATTCGGGGCACCCGACCCTCGGCTTGCTACGATCAGCCAACAACATCAGCGATGACATAATTCCGCCAAAGATCAGCACTACACCTTCCATGCTGCCATCGCGTTGCAATTTAGCACGAAAAAACTGGCGGTTTTGCCCACAACCGGGGCAATGAAAATAATACGCTTTTGAGTTACTCTGGGTGTGAGGAGATTCGGACATGACCTTGCTTGGTTGTAACCAGATTAACATCCCAACTGCCAATGGCCATTATAATAGACTTCATGGTTTGTATTAAAAATCCACTGATACGCTACATTAGTCGCGCAACACCCAATGAGGCTCCATACCAAGGTCGTAGAAGCCACACAATTCCTCCGACGAGGCTTGTCACGGGGCGGCAATGCGTTCCTGATAACCGTTGATGGCGGAAAAATCACATGCAGTGCTGGAGCGCTCGGCAGGCGTGGCGGGAGCAGTGTTACTCGGGCTCGGCTCGATACTGGGAACGGGCGTGTTCGTCATCGTCGCGATGACCACCGCCGAGGTCGGCCCCTGGGTGCTGCTGGCCATCGCGATCGGGGGCCTCGTTGCAACGGCAAACGGGCTCAACAGTGCCCAACTCGCCGCCGCCTTGCCCGTCTCAGGCGGTGCCTACGAGTATGGCTACCGCTTGATCTCGCCAACGGCTGGCTTCACGGCCGGGCTCATGTTCATGCTCGCCAAAAGTGCCAGCGCAGCCACGGCAGCCCTCGCCATTGGTGAGGCGCTTGGCGGTGCGAACAGCGTGCCCATCGCTGTCGGCCTGGTCGCAGTGAT
>JBNNDZ010000003.1:0-5078 GCA_050285865.1 Puniceicoccales bacterium | reverse complement strand
GGGCCTTCCGAGGCTGCTTCAAGCACTGCGCAAGAAGCCAGCAGGAGGCGCTCGTAATGCGTCAACGGGCCAGATTCATCCGCACGCGCAGCAGCCACTTGCAGCAGCAAGAAGCTCATGACCAAGGTGCGTAGAGTTATTCGCATTACAGTTGTGAATTACTTCCAGATTAGAAGGTTCGGGAATAAGGCAAATTGCCTAGTGCGAAGCAAGCATTATTGATAATATCCTGTAAAAGACACTCTAAGCTTATGATTTTAAGCACTTTAAAACGTACAAAAGTTATTCACAATGGCCTGTCAATAACCCCTAAACTGAACCGCACATGAAAAAACCCGGCGTGAATAACGTCGGGTTTGGTGGGGGAGAACGAGGGATAATCCGCTGTCTACCGCTTACTTGAGGTAACTTTCGAGCATCCAAACGGTCTTTTCGTGGACCTGAATGCGTGCGATCATCAAGTCTTCCGTTTCGGAATCGCCAGCATCGCCAGCAATGTCACGGGCCTTGGCGAGATTCTTCACGCAGAGGCGGTGGAGCTTCGCGAGGTGCGCGACCATTTCCTTATCGCCGGTGTGCTCGGGCAGTTCATCGAACCCAGCCATTTTGGCGAGGTTGCCAAGGCCACCCGGAGCGTAGCAATTCAGGGCACGAATGCGCTCAGCGATCTCGTCGACCGCTGCAAACAGTTCGTTATATTGCTCTTCAAAAGCCGTATGCAGGGCAAAAAAGCCGGGGCCTTCGACGTTCCAGTGGCAAAGATGGGTTTGCCCCAGCAATGCGTAGGTGTCCGCCACGATTTGGCGAAGGGCATTAGCGATTTCAGAGGTGGAATTTTCGGTAACTTCAGTGATTGCCATACAAATAACAAGATACAGGTGAACGGACGTTGTGCAAGTCTATGGGTGAAGTGTCTGCAACTGTTCGAGAAATTGTTTAAGAAACAGGCATTGTCGGCGATAGAAGGGGTAGGTGATGAACTGTGTGGGGCCATATAAACCAGCAATGTCGAAGCTTTCTGTTGTGCTTTTGGGCGGATTGCTGTGTGTGCAAGTCGTTGGTGCAGCGACATTTGACTGGGACGACGTAACGTGGACAAACGGTGCAACTTCGGGCACATTTACGAATGTAGACGGTAGTGGTGTCGATGTGAGCATTAATATTAGCGGAGGTTCATTCCTTTCCGGCTATCCCCAAACAAACACAGCAAATACGGGTGGTTTTTCAAACCCAGGCGATTCGCTCCAGTTGTTTATCAACGAAAGTGGTCAGTGGTCGGGTATGGATGTAACCATTACTTTCTCTCAACCCGTTGAAAATCTTTCGCTGACCCTGTTTGATGTCGATGTTGGGCCACGTGCTAACAACAACCGCCGAACCTTCCAGGATATCGTCATTTTTAACACGACGCCCGATAACCTTACAACGAGTGCCGACAATGCCGCTTATGCGGGCTACTTCGTATACGGAACCGGCGAGAATGATTCGAATCAGGGTGGAGGCAACGTCTATGCCACCTACAACGAAGCAATGACTTCGGTGAGCTTCTTCTATGGTTCGGGTTGGAACACTCAGAACAACCCCGCCCAACAGGCAATTAGTCTGTACGACTTCACCTTCACGCCAACGGTGGTTCCTGAGCCTGGAACAATATGCTTTGGGGTGGCGTTGTGTGTTCTGGCGGGAATTGAGGTCATGCGTCGTCGCAATAGCAACGATGTCTCGGAGTGTAATGTATAAAAGAATAATGGCGCTCGATAACTGAGAGCGTTGCATTCAGCAAAGTAGTGTCCATCGGCCTGAATAGATATTTTGGGGCCAATCCCTTTGCCTGCACATTCATTTCGACTTCCAGCAAACGGCGGTATTTGCTGAATACATGGCCACCGATTACAACGAGATTGCGCAGGACTATGTGGAACTCAAAATGCAGCCCTGGCGTGCTGCGGTGGAAGAATATACGCTCCTCCGTCACCTGGGCAATGTCGCCGGGGAAAAGGTCGTGGACTTGGCCTGTGGGCAGGGGTTTTTTACCCGTAAGGTCAAAGCACTTGGTGCCAGTGACGTGCTCGGCGTGGACCTTTCCCGGAAAATGATTCAACTTGCCCGCGAGGAAGAAGTTCGTGCCCCGCTCGGCATCGATTATCAAGTGGGAGATGCGATGGCTGATGGTCCCAGGGAGGACTTCGACCTGGCCATGTGCGCCTGGTTACTAACCTACGCCTACAACAGCGCGGTGCTCGATTCAATGTGCCGCGGGCTAGCCCGTCGTTTGCGCTCCGGTGGGCGCTTGGTGACCTTTACCACGAATAACGACCTCTACCACTATCCGTCAGTAGACTACACGCCATACGGTTTTAGTATCCACCTTGATGCAGAGGTGTGTGATGGCGCAAAAATCGTTTGGCGTTTTCCGACCTCTAACGGGTATTGCGACATCGAAAATTATTACCTGCCCAATGCGTCCTATCGGCGAGCATTGGAGGCTGCGGGATTTCGCGAAGTCACATTTCATCCGCTGGAAATATCTCCGGAGAGCCGCAGTGAATATGCACCCGACTATTGGGATTTGCTGCTCAAATACCAACCCGCGATGGTCATCACAGCGATACGCGACTAGCGGACATACAAGGCTACTTGGAGAAAACTTCGAATACCTTGCGCGCGAGGAGCTTTTTGCCGTCAGCAATGGAACGCTCGCGGGTGTAATTGGATGGTGCAATGGTATCCGCAGTGGTCTTTGGCGGGAGCTTAAGACCGTTTTGTACGATGCCTGCCATTACTTTCGCTGGTTTACCCTGGCGTGAGGCTTCCTGTAGAATGGAGCCCGGACCTTTGCCTTGCAGCGAGCTGGAATCGAAACGCCCTTCTCCGGTGACCACCAAATCAGCGGCAGCAACCTTGCTTTTGAGATCTAGCCAGGATTCCACGAGGTCAAACCCCGGTACAAGCTGGGCGTCGCACGCCACACTGAGGCCAAACGTAATGCCGCCCGCAGCACCCGCACCCGGCTGCATCATTTCGGTTCGTTCCTTGCCAAAAAAGCCGACCAACTGCTTGGCCATTTCGCCGAAATTTTTCTCAAAGCCGGGCATGTCAACGGGTTTGAGGCCTTTTTGTGGGCCATAAACCGTCACCGCTCCATTGGGCCCGAGCAGCGGGTTTTGCACATCGCAGGCAATATAAATTGGAGGAATGTGTGGCCAAATTTCACCTCGCAAGCGGGATACGCGGGGCCAATCACGGGGCACAACGTGATCCATTGAGCCCATATTGTCATCAAGCAGCTCCAGGCCAATGGCCTCCAGCGCGCCAAGTCCAAGGTCAATTGTGGCACTGCCGCCTACACCGAGGATGATGGCGCTGGCACCGGCGTCAGCCGCTTCGGCAATTAACTGGCCGGTGCCATAAGACGTGGCAATCCAGGGGTCGCGCGCACCCGTGGGAATCGACTCCAGACCGCTGGCTTGCGCCATTTCTAGGATTGCGATTTTGCCAAAAGAGGGCAGGCCCAGCATTCTTTTGACCGGCTCCGGGATGTTGGCGGCGTTGACGTAGCCCATCTCAGCTTGAGTCGGCTCCAACTGAGGCCCAATGACAGGCTTGTTGAGGAGCTCCCCGTGAAGGGAGCGGGTGAGTATCCGGCAGAAACCTTCACCGCCGTCAGCCAATGGGGCGACAGTGACTTCCCACGTCGGATGCGCCTTGAGTAATGCTTCCTGCGCGATAGCGCAGGCCTCAAAAGCGTTCATTGAGTCCTTGAATTTATCAAAAGCGAAAAGAATATGCATGAAACAGCAGGGGGGAGTGCGTTTAAAACAGATCGAATATAACAGAAGGCGCGTTCCTAGCAAGAACGGCCCGCATCATTCGTCTTCTTTATCGCCAAAAAGAATCGTTTCACTCTGCGCCAGGAACTGCTCACGGGCCTTGATGAGGCGCTCGGTTTTCGCCAGGGACTTCTCCTTGGCCGCCAGTTCTTCTTCTTTCAGCTTGATGGCGGAGCGCATTTGCTCGATTTCTGCCATCTCTTCGGCTGACAGTCCTTCACCGCCGCCGCCACTACCAGCACCTTGCTTACCGAGGTCTTCACGCATCTGCTCAAGCTCGGTTTCGATTTCTTGCAGGCGTTGGCCCTTTTCAAAAAGGCTTTCCTCACTTTCCTGGAGGAAAAGTTCGCGCTCCTGAATATTGGTTTCCATCGCCTGCAGCTCACTTTCCTTGTTCTCAAGCTCCTCTTTGAGGCGCTGTAACTCGGCCTGAGCTTCGGGGGAAATGCCACCAGACTTCTCTTTTTCTGCGCTTTTGAGCGCTTCCATGCGCTCTTTCATCACGGCTTCCATGGTTTCCATGGCACCTTCTTTGATCTCAAGCTCGGTCAGCTTGTTCTTCAAATCCTTTTCCTGCTTCTTGCGCTCCTGGAGTTCGCTGCGGGCCATTTCCAGCTCAGCCTTTAGTGCTTCTGCCTGCGCCTTGGCATCCTCCTGGTTTTCGACCTCAGAGCGAAGACGCTCGAGCTCGGCCATCAGCTCAGGATTCGCCCCGCCAGCAGTAGCCGAAGACAGCCTTTCGTGACGCTCCTTCACGCCGCGCTGTACCACGCTGACCAGCTCATCTTCGTCGTAGGGCTTTTCGATGTAGTCATATGCGCCTAATCGAAGTGCTTTGAGGACGAAGTCCCGGGATTCGGCGGCGGTCATCATGACCACAACCACGCGCTCATCCATTTGCTTGAGCTTGGAGAACAGCTCCAGGCCGGTCATGCCGGGCATTTCAATATCGGTGAGGACCAGGTCGATGGTTTCGACTTCAAATACTTTAATGGCCTCCTCGCCAGACAAGGCGTGCGAAAGCTGTATTCCGGTGTCCTCGAACACCAGATCGAGCATTTCGTGGACCCCCTCAATATCATCTACTATAAGTACTTGAGACATGTAATCGGTAACGTAAGGCGCACATTAGAAAATACATACCGTCAACGGCAAGGCTTATGATGGGAGGCGTGCGGGTTATCAGTTTTCAGTTATCAGTTTTCCGATGTCGGTTTTGGGTTTGGGGGAGATCCGGTAGCGGCCAAT
>JBNNDZ010000002.1:0-2853 GCA_050285865.1 Puniceicoccales bacterium | reverse complement strand
GACGCTCTTCCGATCTGGTGATGCGAACGGCGACGGCATTTCGGGCCGCATCAATGGTGTCACCGACCCCGAAACGGGCTCGCAGGCGATTGGCCGCTTCGGTTGGAAGGCTTCGCAGCCCAGCGTCCGCGTCCAAACCGGACTGGCGCTGCGGGAAGACATGGGGCTCGGCAATCCAGTTTATCCAGCGGATGGGCTGGATTTAACCCCGGAAGAGTTCAACGACCTCACACTTTACGCCCGTGCATTGGGCGTCCCGCTGCGTCGCAATTTCGACGACCCCGATGTGCTGGCGGGTGAACAACTGTTTGCCGCCATGAACTGTGCGGCCTGCCACAAGCCAGAAGTCACGACGGGCAATGGACATGCGTTGACGGAATTGCGCAATCAGACGATCCGCCCTTACACCGACTTACTCTTGCATGACATGGGCCCCGGCTTGGCGGACCAGGTCCGCGAGGGCTCGGCCACCGGTTCGGAATGGCGAACGCCGCCATTGTGGGGCATTGGGCGCACGGAAGAAGTAAGTGGCCATACGCGCTTCCTGCACGACGGCCGCGCCCACAGCTTGGAGGAGGCAATCCTTTGGCACGGCGGCGAAGCGGAGGCATCCCGCGATGCTTACAAGGCCCTGTCGGTCTCTGAGCGCGCCCAGGTGATCGACTTCCTGCGGAGCCTCTAGCATCCCCAGCAGGTATGGCGCAGCCCCCATGCAAGCCGCTTTACGTCACGCCAGCAGGTAGGGCGCAGCCTCCAGGCAAGCCGCCCCGCAGAGTGGGCAGGTAGGGAGGCTTGGCCTCAAGCCTCCGCGCATCACGCATTTCTACGTATTGCGAAAGCTCACATGCTGCCGTGACGTATCTCGGCTTGCCTGGAGGCTGCGCCCTACCTTTGGGGTGACGCCAGGTGTCGCCCTCAGGCAAGCTGCGCCAGGAATTGTTCGCGCCAGTAATAGTGGTCGAGCAAGGAAGGATCGTCTTCGCCGATGAGCTTCTTTGCCAGATAAAGTGCCTCGATGGAGGCCAGGCCGCCTAGTGGGTCCTCAGCAATTTTGCTAACGCGCGGATAGGCGGTTCGGACATTGCCGGGGAGCGTGCGGTGGATGGGCTTGCCGTCGATTTTCTCCATGAGCTGGGGCAGAAGCCGCCAAGTGGAATCGAGGAGTAACAGCGGTCGCCCGGCGTCGGCCGGTGAAAGCTCGGGGGCATCAAGGGCCAGCAAGGTGTAGCCCGTGGCGTCGAAACGAAAGGCATCCGTTGCCCGGTGAAAGTCAATTCCCGGGCGGCCACGAAGGGGCTCCAGCGTGCACTTGCTGAGGCGCTCCTTGGGGTGGCGGACAATGACGATCGGGGTGCTCACGGCACGAGGATTTTCTTGCGCAGACGCTGGGAATCCTCGCGTCCGGGATCGAGTTCAAGGGCCCGGTCGACGGCCGTCAGGGCCTGGCCACGGGTGGTGGCGAGCATGTCGAGGTAGGCCGCGTAGAAATGCCAGGTCTCGGCATTGTTGGGGCCGACTTCAGTGGCTTTCTGGTAAGCTTTACCGGCTTCGATCATGCGGGTCTGCAGTTTAAGTGCGTTGCCAAGATTGATCCAGGCCTGCGGGCTATTGGGGTTGAGCTGGATTGCGCGGCGGGCATATTGCTCGGCTTCCTGACCAAACACACGGCTTTGAGCGGGGGAGAGCAGGCTTTGCGCAGCCACGGCGTTGCTCAGGTTATTCCAAGCCACGGCGTTGCCCGGTTTGCGCTCAGTGGCTTGGCGAAGCATGCTCGTCATGTGGTCGAAGAATTCCTGGTCCTGCTTGTATTGATCGACATTGCGGGTGAATTTCATCAGGGCGCGTTCGCCTTCCTGCGCGTAGGAGTGGGCGATGAAGCGCGGCGTCATCCACATGGGCAGGGCAATGCTGATGGCCAGGCCCAGGACAAACAGCACCAGCACAGTCGGTATGCTGCGCGGAATCTTGATGCTGCGGATGTTGCAAACTTTCGCCAGGCAGGCCAGCAGGACAAAGAAAAACATGAGCAGCCCGGGCACCCGCAAATGGAACTCCAACAGGAGGTGCGCACAAAACAGGAAGATCGCCAGGCCAATGCTGCCCAGCAGCATCTTTTGTGTTGGCATGCGTAGGGGCCGGCGTTTGCGCTCGTCGAGGACGTCGATCTTGACGCGGTCCGGCAAGCGTGACCATTCCCGCGCCGTCATCATAAGGATGATCGCAACGGGCACCCAAAACAGTGCGAAGCCGACAATGCCTTGGTCGGCGAGCGTTTCCAGGTAGTCGTTGTGCGCATGGGCCGGGGTGCGGTTGAAGCCTTCCGGTCGGAATTCCTCGAACCGGTATTCGTAGGCACCGGCACCATTGCCAAGGATCGGAGCATCGAGGAATTGCTCCCACGCTGCGGTCCACATAACGGGTCGGGTAACTTCGCCACGGTCCTCAATGGCAGACTCGACTCGTCCGCTGAAGGTGTCGCTGAACGACATCAACATGGCACCAACTGCGCCAAGCAGTGCGATGGTCAGGGCCCAGAAAAGCAGTCGCGTTTTCCACTTGGCGCGCACGATGACCGGAATGGCGAGGAAACCAACCACGACCAGAATCAGTGCTCCTCTGGAAACTGAAAGGAGAATTCCGCCAATCATCATCAAGCCAAAATAGATCAGGATGACGCGGATAATCGTGTTGAAGCGTTTGCAGAATCCCGCCGAAAGCGCCCCGAATCCGATCAGCAACATCATGGCGGCAAATGAAGCCGGAGCCCCGAAAAAGCCCGATGCTCGGCCCTCGTATTGGGAGGACAGCTTCACCGCATAGGGCTCATTTTGGATGGGGGTGATGATGTGCGGC
>JBNNDZ010000001.1:0-2739 GCA_050285865.1 Puniceicoccales bacterium | reverse complement strand
GCGACCTCGGCGCTCTGCGTCGCAAAGCTGCTTTGGATTCCAAAGCAAATGCGGAACATGAACTAACCGCCATCGGTCAAAAGCTGGCGGACTTCCCCCTGCATCCCCGCTGGGCACGGCTGCTCATCGCTGCTCATGAGGAAGGCTGCGTCTGGCATGCCGCGCTACTTGCTGCATTCGCACAGGGGCGGGGGCTTTTACTCCCGCTCAATGACCGGCGTCAACGTGAAGCCCGCGAAGATCTCCTCGGCGACACGACGTCGGATTTCTTTCATTGGCTCTCGGCCTGGGGCATGGCGCGCAAGCAAAACTTCAATCACGGCTTTTGCCGTCAATGGGGCATCCATGCCAATGCCAGCCGTGATGCCGACCGTGCAGCGGAGCAGTTCCGTCGCATTGCCGAAGCACAAGGCTTGAACGCTGGCCCGGGACCCCTCGACGAAGACGCACTGCGCCGCTGTCTGCTCCTTGCGTTCTCCGATCACCTCGCCAAGCGGGACGGTCGCGGCACGCTGCGCTGTTCGATTGTCCACGGCCGCCGGGGTGAGCTGCGCCGCGAAAGCGCCGCCCGTAATGCGGAGCTGTTCGTCGCAGCCGAAATCGACGAAATCGAAACGCGAGGCGACGTAAACATCGTCCTCTCGCTCGCCACCGAAATTGAAGAGGAATGGCTTCAGGAATTCTTTCCCGATGACTTTGCATCGCAAAGTGAAGCGATCTACGACAAGGACCTACGCCGTGTCGTGCGTCGTGAAGAGCGGCGTTTCCGCGACCTCGTACTCTCCGCAACGGATCGCGGGGAGCCCTCCAGCGACGAAGCTGCCGCGATGCTCGCAAAGGAAATCCACGCCGGGAATCTGGAATTAAAAAAATGGACCGGCAAGCTGGATGATTGGATTGCCCGCGTTAACTTTGCAGCGCAAAGCTTCCCGGAACTCGAAGTCGAAGTGATCGATGACGACGCACGCCTGATGATGCTTGAGCAATTTTGCTATGGCTGCGTGAGCTACAAGGAAATCCGCGATAAAGACCCTTGGCCCTTCTTGAAAGACTGGCTGACCGGCGAACAATTGTCCGCTCTCGACATGGTGGCACCCGAGACCTTTACCCTGCCCACGCGACGCAAACCTGCCTCGATTCGCTATGAGCCAAAGGCGCCCGGTGGACCGCGCGCACTCATCTCCAGCAAGCTTCAGGACTTCTACGACGTCGATCCCAAACTGCTCATGATTGGCGGCGGTCGCATCCCCCTCGTCGTCGAAATGCTCGCCCCCAACGGTCGCCCCTGCCAGATCACCGAAGACCTCGCCAACTTCTGGAAGACCAGCTACGAAGGCGTCAAAAAAGAACTCAACGGCCGCTACCCCAAACACGAATGGCGCTAACCAGGGCGCAGCCCTGGACCCTCGATGCTACGCATCGTGTGGCGCTCGCAGTGCTCGCGTGTGTGGGCAACAACCGCTTAGAAAACACGAACAGCGAAGCAGGGCGCAGCCCTGGACCCTCGATGCTGCGCATCGTGTGGCGCTCGCAGTGCTCGCGTGTGTGGGCGACTACATGCCGAAAGCGGAAAGAATTTTGTCGACAATACCCGGCCCCTGAGCTGGCTCCGGTGCAGCTTCGATGTCTTTATAGTATTCTTCCATTTCCCTGAAATTTTCAAAATAGGGACGGTGAGCCAACTCAGGACGCAAAAGAATTGTTCGCAACGGCGTATAGCGGAATAGCTCTTCGTCAACCACCACTATATATTCTTCACGCGTGTGTTCGCCCAAGACGATCAGGACATGCTTGTGCGGATATTGCACACGCTGGGGAGCACCAAGGTGCGTCCGCCGGGAACCATCCGTATAATTGGCCCCCTCAATGATGTCCTTGTTCACGACAGCAAAACGGTCATTCTTAAGGAAATCATCCGTCGTCACATACTTGTACCCAAAATAGCCCGCAATGATCACGATCGCAAACAAAGACCAAGTAGCAAGCTCACCAAAGGCCGACTCAAACAGGTGCCGCCGACGCGTACGTGCCGAGCGCTTCTGGACGGTATCCCGAAGGCGCTTGGGCTTGGCCGGATTGCTATCCTCATTGCTTTTTCCCATTGCGAATTAATCGATTCGGGGTAGGGTTTAATTGCCACCTGCCGCCAATGGAAGCCTCAAATTCATTTCATTGAGAAAGAATACCTTTTAGCACACATAAGCATTTACCATGACAGACACATTGTCGACCCTGCGCCAAAGACTTGGTAACGCCGTCAGCACCCACAATGATGACCTGGCGCGCGCATCACTGGATAGCGCGCGACTGCCCTTCCCCCCCGAGGCTGTCGTGCGCCCGACAAACGATGAGGCGATTCAAGCGCTACTAGTGCTCGCCAACGAGCTCCGCGTGCCGGTGACCACACGCGGCGCAGGCTCAGCGACGACCGGCGCGGCCTCGCCAATTCATGGTGGCTGGGTGCTCGACCTATCCCATTGGGACAAGATACGCATCGACGACACCATCGGCATGGCACACGTCGAAGCGGGCGCAATCACACAGAAGATTAATCAAGCCGCCGAGGACAAGGGCTGGTTTTATCCACCGGACCCCTCCTCGCAAAAACACTGCACGATCGGTGGCAACATCGCTACGAATGCCGGCGGTTTGCGCGGTGCCAAGTATGGTGTGACGCGTGACTATGTTTACGAACTCGAGGGCTTTCTACCCACCGGCGAACCAGATCGGAAGAGCGTC